>JANPDD010000167.1:0-14226 GCA_031431295.1 Hyphomicrobiales bacterium
GCGCAAAGCCATGGGCAGGACTGTCGAAGAAGTAGAAGCGGCCATCAAGGACGTCTTGCCGACGATCTCCCCAACAGAGTGTCAAAACTACTTCCGAAATGCCGGTTACGGATCATTCAAATGAAATCAGAGTCTAGAGCATGTCCCGCCAAAGTGTGAAGCGGTTTGGCGACAAGGACATGCTTAAAAAACTTCGGGCGGCATGTGCTGCCGCCCGGTCGCTGGTTGTTACTTACGAGTCGATCTCGCCGGGAAGCTTCAACGCGCAGCTCGCCTTCAGCGGCACGAAATTGCTTTGCACGCCGCCCGGCACGTTGACCGCATAGGCGGTGTCAAGGGGCTGATGGATTGAAAGCTCTTTGCTGTAGGTCGCCATGTAGCCCGCAGGACCCTTGACGGCAGTTGCAAAGATCATTTGACCCACGGGGCCTCCCTTCTTCACCATGCGGAAACCGATCTTGCCGGCCTTGTTGGTCTTGATCCAGACTTTCATGGTGGCCTTCGCTGGGCAGAGCTTGGTCTTGGGGCCAATGATGCCAAGCTGCGCTGCAAGCGCCTTGATGGGAACGAGCGGCGGCTGCGCCAGACCACCGTTGCCACCGAGGCCAATCTTGCACGGCATGACAAGCGCTGCCCAATTTGAAATGACGCCCTTGCCCACCGCTTCCACCATGTACTTGGTGTCGATGGCGTCATTCACCGGCACAAGTTGCTTGTGAATGGCGGCAAATTTTCCGCCCGCCGTCTTGCGGGCATTGATGGTGATTGCTTTTGATTTTCCACCACCCGCTTGGCGGTAAATGAAGGTCACCTTGCCTTCCATGGTGGTGGCAAAGCGCGCCGTGATTTCGGCGGTGTTGGGACAGGCATTGCTCTTCGGCTTCCTGATGCTGAGCGAGGCGGACTTGATGCCAAATTCAGCAGCTAAATCATCGGCTGCGTCAGCGGCAGGAGTGTCAGCCTTGGGCACACCGACGCACTTCACCGTCACGGGAAAATTGCCAAAGTTGCTGCGCGTCAGCTTTTCATTGTTCGTTTCAGCATGGGCAAAGAGCTCCAGGCTCGTGGTGATGCCTGTGTAGTGATCTTCCTCAATGCCTTTTCCGGTGCCAAGCTTGGCGTTGCAGGCCGAAACAGCCGATATGGCTTCAATGGCAAAGTTCGACGTCGAGGTTGGTAAATTGGCGGCCATGGCGAAGGATTTGTTGTGGCTGCCGACCTTGTTCATGATTTCCGTGTTGTTGTGTTTGATCCAAACCCATTGGACCCTGCCCTTGTCCATTTGAACGTCGATATTGCCGGACAAAAGAATGTTGCTCTGCTTCACCTTGGTCCATGTGACGCCGTCTTCCGAGAGCACCGTGATCACCGGCGGAATGCCGTCGGGTGTCAACGTGATGTGGTCAAAAACGGGCCACTGCCCGGCCATGGCAGCGGGTGCAAGTGCGGCAGCAGCAAACAGTGAAAGTGCCAGTGTCTGCGAAAAATTTCTTGGCATGATGTGTGTCCTTCATCTCATGCCCCCTTCGATATGCCGCGCAACTTGGCAGCATGGGAATGAACCCGTGCTGGCCCGCCCATTCACCAGACATTCATGCCGATGCCCGCATCGCATCAGGCAAGAAAGTGGAATCACTTGCAAAGCGGAAACTGCTCCAGATTCAGGTTGCTGCAATGCCTGCGGTTGCAAACCTCCAAATGTTGACGCAATGAAAGGAACTGAACCGGAAGTCATGCCATGCGCCTTGCCATTTTTGCACTTTCCGCCGTTTTGGAGCTTGCAGGTTGTTACCTGATGTGGCTGGGGCAAAAACAGGCCAACGCGCTGTTGTGGTTGGGCGGCATTGTTGTTCTGGCGGGCTTTGGACTTGTGCTCGCGCAAGTGAGCGACAACCTGCCAAGCCGCGCCTACGCCGCATACGGCGGCATCTACATCGCCGCTGCCTTGGCCTGGATGGTGCTTGTGGACAAGCACGCACCGGACCGCTGGGACGTGACCGGCGTTACCATCAGCATCGCCGGTGCACTTGTGATCATGTTCGGGCCACGGAGTTAGCCCCGAAACTCATTCCGGAATCGTGCGCATCAAAAATCCGTCAAATAGTGGGACTGTGAACGCTGTGTCGCCATGTGCCGGACTATATGCCATGCCTTTGGCTATCAGTGAGTTCCGTACCGGTGCAACAGATGTGACTTTCTTGTTCAACCGAAGGGCAATATCACCAGATCGATGCGGTCCGGGTCCGAGTGCTGCCATGGCACGCATGTAGTGCTTTTCAGAGGGGGTAAGGCGGTCAAATCGTACTCTGAAGAAACTCGCGTCCAATTCTGCAAGCGCCTTTATGGTTGCTGAGGTTGCGTCTAGTTGTTCAATCTTATCGCCTTGCGCGGCATCCCATGCATGCTTTCCCCATTCCTGTAGGAAATATGGGTAGCCCTGAGTTTGCCGAATAATTTCTTCAACAGCTTCGCTTTCCATCTCGACGTCTGCTTTTTCAGCGGGTCTTATGAGTGCAATTTTGGCTGCGTCGTGATCTAGTTTGTCGACTGGAAGGAATTCAAACAACCTTTCGGCATATGACTTGGCGCGCCCCATTTGACCAAGGAGTTGAGGCAGTCCCGCCGCCACCATTGTTACGGGCAGTTGCTTTTGGCTCGCGCCATGCAGAGCCGTTATGAGAGCTGCGAGTTGTTCTTCCGGAACGTATTGTAGCTCATCTATAAACAATACAATCGCTGTTCCGGTTTCTTTTGCAGCGATTGCAACTGTTTCGAGAACGTCTTTGAGATCTATTTCCAGATCACCACTGTCCGCAAGTCCTGGCTCTGATGGCAAGTCGAAACCAAACTCAATGTCACTGTACTTTATCTTGAGGGCTCTAGCAAAACCAGCAATTGCTCGTAAGCCCCGTTGAATTGCTTCCTTGGCTTGTGCTTTAGAGTTCAACCGCAAGAGAAGTGATCGCAAATAGGGAGCCAATATCGAAGGAAGTGATCTTCCTTCTGGGGCCTCTATGTGAACAGTTGCAAACCCATGCGCTTCCGCTTCCTCCCGTATTCTGTTGAGAAGGACCGTCTTTCCCACCCCTCGCAGTCCGTAGAATATGAAGCTTCTAGCCGACAATCCATTGCGAATGCGGTCCAAAGCAATTGAAGCACGTTCAATTATGTGATCTCGGCCAGCAAGTTCAGGCGGCCGCGTACCTGCTCCAGGAGAGTATGGGTTTCGCCTCGGATCCATTTTATAAGAACATTACCGATGTTATCATTTTTCAGTAACTTCTATAACATTCCTATAACAAATGGTCAACTCTTCCTGTTCTGCCGGTTGGCGATCAGGTCATCCACAACGGCGGGATCGGCCAATGTCGACGTATCGCCAAGTGCTCCAAAATCATCTTCGGCGATCTTGCGCAGGATGCGCCGCATGATCTTGCCGGAACGCGTCTTGGGCAGGCCTGGTGAGAATTGGATCTTGTCTGGCGATGCCAGCGGCCCGATTTCCTTGCGCACATGGTTGATCAGGTCCTTGCGGAGGTCATCTGACTCCTTCTCGCCCGCCATCAGTGTCACGTAGCAATAGATGCCCTGGCCCTTGATGTCGTGGGGGTAGCCGACGACGGCGGCCTCCGACACTTTTGGGTGGGACACCAGCGCCGATTCCACCTCTGCCGTGCCGAGCCGGTGACCGGACACGTTGATCACGTCGTCAACCCGGCCAGTGATCCAATAGTAGCCGTCCTTGTCGCGGCGGCAGCCGTCGCCAGTGAAATACATGCCCTTGTAGGTGGAGAAATACGTCTGCACGAAGCGCTCATGGTCGCCATAGACAGTGCGCATCTGCCCCGGCCAGGAATCGAGGATCACCAAATTGCCCGATGCGGCACCTTCAAGGAACGCGCCCTTGTCATCGACCAGCGCCGGCTGGCAGCCGAAGAAGGGCATTGTGGCCGAGCCGGGCTTCAGTCTCGTCGCACCGGGCAAAGGCGTGATGAGAATGCCGCCTGTCTCCGTCTGCCACCAGGTATCGACAATGGGGCAGCGATCATCACCCACCACGCGGTGATACCATTCCCAGGCTTCCGGATTGATGGGCTCTCCAACCGAACCCAACAGGCGCAGCGACTTGCGCGAGGTGCGTTTCACGGGCGCGTCACCCAATTGCATCAGGGCGCGAATGGCGGTGGGGGCGGTGTAGAAGATGTTGACCTGGTGCTTGTCGATCACCTCCCAGAAGCGCGAGGCGGATGGATAGTTGGGCACACCTTCAAACATCAGCGTCGTCGCGCCATTGGCGAGCGGACCATAGACGATGTAGCTGTGGCCCGTGACCCAGCCCACGTCCGCCGTGCACCAATAGACATCGCCGTCGTGGTAATCGAAGACATATTCATGTGTCATCGCGGCATAGACGAGATAGCCGCCTGTCGTGTGCAGCACACCTTTGGGCTTGCCGGTGGAGCCTGAAGTGTAAAGAATGAACAGCGGATCCTCCGCCTTCATCTTCTCCGGCTTGCAGTCGGCAGGGACCTTGGCCACTTCCTCATGGTACCAAAGGTCGCGCGATGGTTCCCAACCGACCTGGCCGCCGGTGCGGCGCACCACCAGAACCTTCGCGGATGAGCCGGTCTTCGCGAGTGCTGCATCGGTATTGGCCTTGAGCGGCACTTTCTTTCCGCCACGCAGGCCTTCGTCCGCCGTGATGATGAAATGGGATTTCGCATCTTCAATGCGGCCTGCAAGGCTTTCAGGCGAAAAGCCGCCAAAGACGATGGAATGGACGGCGCCGATCCGCGTGCAGGCCAGCATGGCGTAGGCCGCCTCGGGGATCATCGGCAGATAGAGTGTGACGCGGTCGCCCTTCTTGACGCCGTGCTTCTTCATCACATTAGCAAGGCGGCAGACATGGCCGTGCAGTTCACGGTATGTGATTTTCTTGTCGTCGTAGGGGTTGTCGCCCTCCCAGATGATGGCCACCTGGTCGGCCCGCTTCTTCAGATGACGGTCAATGCAGTTGTGGGAGACGTTGAGGATGCCATCCTCAAACCATTTGATCGAGACACTGTCGTAGGCAAAGGACGTGTTCTTGATCTTCTTCGGCGTCTTGAACCAGTCCAGGCGTTTGGCGTGCTTGCCCCAGAATTTGCTGGGGTCCTTCACACTCTCCGCATACATTTTCGTGTAGGCGGCGGCGTCAACCAACGCCCGCTTCTTCCAGGCCGAAGGCACTGCATAGATTTTCTCGGACATAGCCGTCATTCCTCCCCAACATGCCGTGAACTGCTGCACGTGCTGTTGGGCCGGTCTATAGCCTGCAATTCGAATCCTGTCTAAGTGCCACAATGCAGCAAGAACCATGACGTCTCCCCGCCATCTCGTTCATTTTCTGGCCCTCGGACTTTTCTGGGGCATCTCGCCGAGCCTGTACAAGCATCTCGCCGATGTCGGCATGCCGCTCAGTCACACGATTGCCGTCACGGGCCTGGGCGTCGGTGCCGCCATGTATGTGATTGCCGGTCTCAAGTCCGGCCAGTGGCTCATCCCCGCACCCATGCTGCGCTATGGCGCGGCTTGCGCATTCCTGATGAACTTGCCCTTCGGTCTCAACCTTTTTCTCGCTGGCCATGTGCCGCCCACCGAACTGGCCATCATCATCACCCTCTCGCCGCTGATGAGCTACGGCCTCGCCCTGTTGACCGGGTGGGAAAGCCCGACGCCACGGCGCCTCGTGGCAATCGTGGCTGGCCTCCTGTCAACCCTCACACTCATTATCACGCGTGGTGATCCGCTGCATGGCACCATATCCTGGTGGCTGCTCTGCGCGCTCGGCATTCCCCTCCTCTATTGCGGCTACAATACCTTTGCAGCCCGCTTCTGGCCGAAGGGTGCCAACAGCCTTCAGGCGGGAGCTGTTGAAAGCATCTGCTCCGGCCTGTTTGCCATCCCCGCAGTGGCGTGGATTGCCGCCTGGTGGGGGGATTTTGGGCCACCGCCCGCCGACTATGGCATCATCGCAGTGGCCTGTTTGATGTGGATAGTTGAGCGCATCTCCTATTTCACCCTCATCAGTGAAAAAGGTTCGGTCTATACAATTCAGGCGACCTACGTGGCGACACCCGCCGCCGTCATCATTGCGGCGGTATTCTTTGGCGGCGCAGGTGATGCTTGGCTGTGGTTGTCGCTCGCCCTGCTCATGCTCGCCCTCTATCTCAACAATTCGGGCCGGACGCCCAGCGCAACGGACGTTCAAATCGGAACGGTTTGAGAGTGGAAAGTTGCGCAAAGTTATTGGTTCACGGGAATCGTTGTCGCGGTCAATGATTCCAATTGACCGCGCGATGCTCTACGCCAGCCGCCATACAGCCGTCTGCTTGATTTCGGCGTCTTCCAGATCCCGCGTCACCGGAACCAGGTATTCAGCAATCTTCACAAGCTTGTCCTTGGGCAGATGGCTGCGGCCCGGATCGCCGATCAGCACATCGCTTCCCGCCGCGTGCGCGGCTTTGAGCCAATCATGACAACGTGCCGCAAGCCCTTGTTCGTAAAACAAGTCGCCGACCAGGATGAGGCCGCAGGGAGGAGCAGGCTTTTGCAGCAGGTCTTCGATGGTGAGACCCAGTGTCACCCCATTCGCTTGCGCATTCATGCCGATCGCTGCCACGGCAAATGCGTCGATATCCGCCGCCAGAACCGTCGTTGCTCCCGCTTTCACCGCAGCAATTGCGACAAGGCCGGAGCCTGAGGCGAGATCAAGCGCCTGCTTGCCGCGCACAGTATCGGCATGATCAAGCACAAAGCGCGCCAGTGCCTGCCCACCCGCCCAGGCAAAGGCCCAGAACGGCGGTGGCAGGCCCATCGCCCCCAGTTCCTCTTCCGTCTTTTGCCACAAAGGCACGGCCTCATGGGCAAGGTGGAGGCTGATCTCGGGGACAAGGGGAACGGCCAAGAGTTCTGTTTGGGTGAGGATGAACCGCCTGCGCTCGGCCAGGTTCATCCGTCAAACTTCGGCGGCAGTTTCAGCCCGCCCATCTTGCAGACGTTGGCCCACTCAGCCTCCGTGACCGGCTGCACCGAGAGCCTGGAATTCTTCACCAGCACCATGTCCGACAGGTCCGGCACCGTCTTGATCTCTTCAAGTGACACTGGCCTGGGCAGATCGACAACGGCCCGCACATCCACGCACTCCCACGCAGGATTGTCTGCCGTTGAATCCGCGTGCACGGGTTTGCACACCTCAACAATGCCGACAATGTCCTTGCCCGCATTGGAGTGGTAAAAAAATCCCCTGTCCCCCGGTTTCATGGCCCGCATGTTGTTGCGCGCCTGATAGTTGCGCACCCCCGTCCACTCCTCACCGGTCTTGCCCTTCTTCTTGAGCATGGCGAAGGAGAACACCTCCGGCTCTGACTTGAACAACCAATAGGCCATTATTGTGCCTCCGGGTTGTTGACGAGCCACTTCCATGGGCGGATATCGACGCTGGCAAACAACCCCGCCTTGGCATAGGGATCGTCTGCTGCCAGTGCCTTGGCCCCGGCCATGTCGGCCGCTTCAATGACAACCAGGCTTCCCGTTGCATGGCCCGCATCATCCACGAAAGGGCCCGCAGCCTTTGTCTTGATGCTGTTGAGATAGGTGAGGTGTTGCGGCCGGACCTTGGTGCGGAGCTCAAGTGAGTTGGGCCTGTCCGTGCAAATGAGGGCAAACAGCATCGATGTCTCCGGCTTTGGTTTACTGGATTTCATGTCTCGGTCTTGAGGGGGCGTGAAAGCAGCCTGTTGATCCCGTCCTCAGGGCTCATCCCCTGGTCAAGGATGGCGTGTACGGCGGCAATGATGGGCATGTCGACACCATGCCGCCCCGCGAGTTCGAGTGCAACGAGTGCCGTATACGCGCCTTCGACGGTGCCTTTGGTCGCCGCGATGGCCTGTTTGGGCGGAACCCCGCTGCCAATGAGGTGGCCAGCCGAATAGTTGCGCGACTGCGCGCTGGAGCAGGTGAGCATCAGGTCGCCAAGACCCGAAAGGCCAAGCAGCGTTTCGGGTCGCGCACCCAGGGCTTTGCCGAAACGCATGAGTTCCGCAAAACTCCGTGTGATCAGGGCTGCCCTGGCGCTGTCACCCAGCTTGCGCCCATCAGCAATGCCGCAGGCCATCGCGAGCACGTTTTTCATCGCACCCCCGATGGCAACACCCAGCACATCATCGGAGGCGTAGATGCGGAAATGCGGCAGGCTCAGCGCCGCCGCCCAATGGCTGGAAATGGCCTGCGTCGGCCCGCCAAGGCTGACGGCGGTTGGCTTTCCCGCCAGCACGTCACCGGCAAAACTGGGGCCTGACAAAATGAGCGCGGGGTTCTCTGGCGCCCTGTCACGTACCACCTGGTGCATGAAGTGGCCGGTGCCACGCTCAATGCCCTTTGCCGCAATGATGATGGCGGCATCACGCGGCACCTCAAGCCCCATCAGCACCAGCCGCACCGCCTGTGCCGGAACCGCAATGATGACGGCATCAGCCGACTGCAATGGCCGGGTGTCCGGTGCCTTGCGGCTCCACACATTGACGCTGTGACCCGCACGCCTTGCGATTTCGGCCAGTGCCGATCCCCAGGAGCCGTCACCGAGAACCACAATGTTGTGGCTCATGCCTTGCCTCCCAGCCGCCCATGGCCCACCAATGCCGCCGCCGCCTGGTCCAGGGGCCAGCGCGCCCGTGCCGCCACGTCAAGCCCGTCAGTCAAACCCTGCGCCAGCCGTTCCGCCCCGGCCCAGGCGATCATCGCAGCATTGTCCGTACACAGATGAATGGGCGGCACCACCAGCCGGAAGCCGTTTTCGGCGCAAACTGTTTCGAACATGGTCCGCAGCGCCGCATTGGCGGCAACGCCACCGGAGACCACAAGGGTTGGCTGCTTCACATCCGGATGGCCTTCATGAAACAGGGCCATGGCCCGGTGCAGCCGGTCTGCCACGGTCTCGGCCACGGCCAGTTCAAAGCTGGCGCACAGGTCAGCCCTGTCGGCATCACGCAATGTTCCAAGCCCGCGCACCACTTCGCGCACCGCAGTCTTGAGCCCGGAGAATGAAAAATTGCAGTCATCGCGTCCTTTCAGGGGCCGCGGCAGGGAAAAGCGCGCTGCAGTGCCGCGCCGCGCCCAGATTTCAACTTGCGGCCCGCCGGGATAGCCCAGCCCCAAAAGCTTTGCCGTCTTGTCAAAGGCCTCGCCCAACGCGTCATCAATGGTGGTGCCAAGACGCTGATAGTCGCCCACCCCCTTGACCCGTTGAAACTGTGTGTGCCCGCCGGAAATCAACAGCAGCAGATAGGGAAAGTCACATTTTCCCAGGAGGCGCGGCGTCAAGGCATGCCCCTCCAGGTGATTGACCGCCACGAAAGGCAAGCCCCTGGCCAGTGCAAAGCCCTTGCCGAAACCGCTGCCGACCAACAGGCCGCCGATCAGGCCCGGCCCCGTTGTCGCAGCCACGGCGTCTGGTGTGGCTCCTGATTCCCGGATGGCCTGTTGGGCAAGTGCAGCAATATGGGCAAGATGGGCGCGCGCCGCCACCTCCGGCACAACCCCGCCATACGGTGCATGGTCTTTCACCTGCGAGAGCACCACATTTGAGAGGATTTCGCCCCAAACAGCGCCCTGGGTGTTTGCCTGGCCGTCCCGATGACCATTCCCATGACCATTCCTGTGGCGCCGCACCACGGCGACAGCCGTCTCGTCACAAGACGTTTCAATGCCGAGAATGGTGGTTGAGGCTGCGGCCATCGGTCCTGCTTGGTCTTGGGGCAATTCTACATTAGCCGTTGCCGCTCTAGCATCCACTGTTTAGATTTTGCAAATGACCAAACTTCGCATCGGCACACGTGGTTCGCCGCTCGCCCTGGCCCAGGCCAATGAAACCAGAAACAGGCTTGTGGCTGCCCATGGTCTCGATCCTGCGGATCTTGAAATTGTCGTCATCATCACCACAGGCGACCGTATCAAGGATCGGTCGCTCGCGGAGATTGGCGGCAAGGGGCTTTTCACCAAAGAGATAGAGGACGCGCTGCTTGCGGGCGAAATTGATCTTGCCGTTCATTCCATGAAGGACATGCCGGCCCAGTTGCCCCCCGGCCTTGGTTTTGCCGCCACTCTGCCCCGCGAGGATGCCCGTGACGCCTTCATCAGTCCTGTCGCCCCTTCGTTGCGCGCCTTGCAGCAGGGCGCCAAACTTGGCTCCTCGTCGGTCCGCCGCACCGCGCAAGCGAGGCGGTTGCGCCCCGATCTCCAGGCTGTGGGTTTTCGCGGCAATGTGGATACACGGCTTCGAAAATTGTCGGAAGGCATTGCCGCCGCCACCTTTCTTGCGGTTGCGGGCCTCAACCGCCTCGGACTCGCCCACCACATCACCGCCGTCATGGGTATGGAAGACATGCTCCCCGCCATCGCCCAGGGTGCCATCGGCATTGAAATCCGTGCGCGTGATGAGCCCATCCGGGCCCTGGTCGATGCCATCAACCACCGCGAGTCGTCCATAGCGGTGGCCTGCGAGCGGGCCTTCCTTGCAAGCCTTGAGGGCTCCTGCCGCACCCCCATCGCAGGCCATGCCAGCATCGCCAAGGACGTGATCTCGTTTCGCGGTGAAACATTGAAGCCGGACGGCAGCCTGGTGTTCATGGCTGCGCGCAGCGGCAGCATCGCCGATGCAGAACGGCTGGGCGCTGACGCCGCCGCCGAAGTCAAGGCCAAGGGCGGCAGCCTGATTGCCGATCCATGAGGCTCCCATGAGGCTTATTGTCACCAGACCCATGTCCGACGCGGCAAATTTGGCAAGGCGATTGGAGCAACTGGGTCATGTGCCGCAGAGCCTTCCACTTCTGGACATCGTGCCTCGCAAAGCCGTGGCCATTCCAGTACGCCACTATCGCGCCATTTGCCTGACCAGCGCCAATGGCCTTGCGGCAGACCTTGATCTTGAGGCCCATCTCGCAACGCCGGTGCTCTGTGTTGGCCCGCAGTCGGCAGCCGCAGCCAGCACGCGGGGTTTTGCCCGTGTTTCGGTCCATGGCGGCGATGTGGAAAGTCTCGTCACCTTTATCAAAGGGGCACTTGCTCCTTCGGAAGGCCCAGTGCTCTATCTTTCAGGTGCCACGACCTCGGGTGATCTGGAAGGCCAATTGCAGCGGGTCGGCTACGCCGTTGACCGGGTTGTCACCTATGACGCCGTTGCCATTCCCGTGTATGACCTTGCAGCCACCATTGCCGCAAATGATGGTGTACTGCTCTATTCGCCACGCTCGGCAGCACTCTGGGTTGCAGCGGTTGAGCGGGAAGGCGCGCAACAGCGCATAAGCACTTTCATGCATTATTGCCTTTCGCGGGCGGTTGCCAAACGCCTGCCGCAATCATGGCCGAAGCGCATCGCCGCAGCCCCGGTTGAGGCCTCCATGCTCGCCGCCCTTGCACCAAATGCCGAACAGGAATAGGCACCATCCATCATGTCCAGTGAATCAGAACCCGCCGTCAAGCCAACGGTGATTGACCTTGAGCCTGAAGAAATATCGTTTGACGCGGATGCATCACCGCCGCACCGCGATGCGCCCGCACCAAAGCCGGCACGGCGTGGGCTTGCCCTTGGCTTGCCCGCACTCGCAAGCCTGCTCGTCATTGGCTTGATCGCCGGCGGTTGGTTCTACCGGCACTATCTTTCCGTCTATTTTCCTGACGATCACGTCACTGCGCTTGCCGATCGCGTTGATGTGCTGGGCAAAGGCTTTGGCGAACTGGCACCCCAGGTCCAGGGATTGGATCGCCTGTCCACCCAGTTGAAGACCGACGTGGATGCGCTGGAGGAGGTGGCCGGAAACGGGGCAGCGGAAAACAAGTCCCTGGCGCAGAATTTGGAAGCGCTGCGGACGACAACTGCCGCGCTGCAGCAGGCAGCGGATGAAACCAGGGCAACAGTCGCAGACCTTTCAAGCCGCCCTGCGGTGATCGTGGCAGCACCCGGCAATCCTGTTACCGGTGACGCCAGCAGCGCCATGCTGACCAGCCTTGCAGCCCGCCTTGAGGCGCTTGAGAAGGATGTGGCAGCGCTCAAGGTCCAGAAATCCGGCGCGGTCGACACCGTTGCTTTGACCCAAACCCTGTCCGACCTCAAAGCCAAAATTGCGGCAGGCAAATCCTTTGCCGAAGAACAGGCCCGCATGGCCCGCATGCTGCCGGCAGCGGCAGGGCTTGACGTCCTTGCCGCCCATGCCGCCGAGGGCCTGCCCGATGCCAAGGGTCTGGGCCTCGAACTTCAGGCCCTCACGCCCGCGCTTCCTGTGCCTGAAGCAAACGATGGCGACGCAGCAGGGCAGGGCGTCTGGGCCCGCATGAGCGATGCGCTTTCCTCCATCATCAGGGTCCGCGATATGGGCACCATCAACTGGCAGCAGGTCGCCGCCACCGCCAGCGCGTTTGCCGACTCAAACGAACTCGCGGAGGCCGTTGCCGCACTGGATGCCGTTGAAAGCGCTCCCCCGCCCGCACTTCAGGAGTGGCGCGACCGGGCCGCCGCACGCCTTGCACTTGAGGTGGGCCTGGCCTCACTCTCCGAATCCGTTGCCCGCACACTTGCGGCCGGAAAATAAAAAGGATACCCGGCCATGATCCGGCTGCTCTGGCGCTTTGCACTTCTGCTCGCTGCAGCAGTGGCGTTCGCCTGGCTGGCTGACCGCCCTGGCAATGTGACGATACAGTGGCTCGGCCGCGAAATTCAGATGTCGGTGCTCGTCGCCGCGGCACTTGGCCTGTCTGTGCTCGTGGGCCTGTCGTTCCTGTGGCAGTTCCTGCGCCGCATTTTCCGCAGCCCGACGGCGGCGCGGGAGTTCTGGCGCTTTCGCAAGCACCGCAAGGCCTATGAATCGCTGTCGCGCGGCATCATTGCCGCCGGTGCCGGTGACGCACAGGCCGCATCCAAACATGCCGCCATCGCCGGCGACAACCTGTCGGATGAACCGCTGGTCAACGTGCTTGCCGCACAGGCCGCGCAGTTGCGGGGTGACCACGACAGCGTCAAACGCATTTTCACCGAAATGGCCAAATCGCCGGAAACGGAACTGATGGGCTTGCGCGGCTTGTTCTCGGAGGCGCGCCAGTCGGGCGATCTGGTTGCGGCCCTGCACCATGCCGAAAAGGCGCTTGCAAAGAATCCGCGCCTGCCCTGGGCTTCAACAGCAGTCTTGCAGGTCCAGACGGCGCGCAAACTTTGGCTGCCCGCCGCCCAGACATTGGAACAGCAGGGGCGCTCTGGTCTCCTCAACAAGGATGAAGCCAACCGCAAGCGCGCCGCACTGCTCACGGCCGACGCACTGGCGCTGGAAGACCAGGACCGTGCAACCGCCGTTGAACGCGCCGTCGATGCGCATCGGCTTGACCCGTCGCTTGTTCCCGCTGTTTCAGTTATTGCGCGCAACCACATTGCCGGTGGAAGCGCCCGCAAGGCCCAGAAGCTGCTGCGCGCCACGTGGGTGCTGACCCCCCATCCCGATCTTGCTGACCTCATGGCCCGTGCCGTGCAGGGTGATGGTCCGGAGGCGCGTTTTGAACGGGTCCGGGATTTGGTGGGCGATCCGGCTTTGAACATGGAGGGCGCCCATGCGCTGGCCAAGGCGGCACTGGCGGCACGGCGCATGGATGTTGCCAGAAGCGCGCTTTCGTCCTGGCTGGTTGACCGCCCACCCGCCCGCATGTGCGCGCTGATGGGTGAAATTGAAAATTCTGATGGTGACCGGGGAAAATCCCGCGAGTGGTTTGCCAGGGCCGTCGCAGCACCCCGTGATCCCATGTGGGTGTCTGATGGCGTGGCAAGTCCGCGCTGGCTGCCGGTGTCTCCCGTCACGGGTGAGATTGTGCCGTGTGAATGGAAAGTGCCGTTTGATGTCCTGGCGCCGCCACCGGCCGGGGATGAGGAACGCACAGAGGTTTTGCCCGCCATTGCGGCCCGGCCAATGGCTGCTGCACATGAAACAGCCTTGCCATTCCAGCGTCCACCGGATGATCCCGGAGTGGAGGCTGGTGGCAATTGAGTGGGTTGAATTCCGGGTTGAAAGCGTCTATCGCACCGCCATTCCGGGTCAGCCGCTTTAGCTCAGTTGGTAGAGCACATCATTCGTAATGATGGGGTCAGGTGTTCGAGTCACCTAAGCGGCACCAGCAATTTCAAATACTTAGCAATGAAACCGCTTTAGTGCG
>JANPDD010000168.1:0-8883 GCA_031431295.1 Hyphomicrobiales bacterium
AGGGCATGGCCATCCTGATCCGCGAAGGCTCGGTGTCGAAGGACTTGCATGCCCTGCTCCCCATCATCACCGAGCGGCATTCGCCATATATTGCCCTGTGTACGGACGACCGGAACCCGCTCGACGTGGCGGAAGAAGGCCATCTCGATTTCATGATCCGCACCGCCATTGCCGCCGGCTGCCAGCCGCTGGCGGTTTACCGGGCGGCCTCCATCTCGGCGGCGCGCATCTTCGGCCTCAGGGACCGGGGCCTTGTGGCACCGGGCTGGCGGGCTGATCTTGTGGTGCTGGACGACGTGAATGAATGCCGTGTGGCAAGCGTCATCTGCGGCGGGCGTGTGGTGGAGGACAAGCTGTTTGCGGCGCGAAAACCCGTTGCCCCCATCGGGCGGAACAGCGTCAAGGTCCGGCAGATTTCGGCCACGCAACTCCTGGCCAGGGGAAATGGCCAGAATATCCCGGTCATTGGCGTCACCCCAGGCAAGATCATCACCCAGAATCTCCGCCGCAACTTGCCTGCAGAGAATGGTGTTGTGTCGGTTGACGCCAAGCAGGACGTGGTGAAGGTTGCGGTCATTGAGCGCCATGGCGTCAATGGCAACATCGCGGTTGGCTTTGTGCATGGCTTTGGCATTCTGAGCGGTGCCATCGCCTCTTCAGTGGGTCACGACAGCCACAACATCACCGTTGTCGGCATGGATGATGCGGATATGGCCCTGGCGGTCAATCATCTGCGCACCATGGAAGGCGGACTCGTGGTGGTGCGCGGCGGCAAAGTGCTGGCGGACTTGGCCTTGCCCATTGCAGGCCTGATGAGCGACAAGACGTTTGAGGAGGTGCGCACCGCCCTTGTGCCGCTCAGGCTTGCCGCGAAATCGCTTGGCACAAGATTGCCGGAGCCGTTCCTGCAGGTGGCATTCCTGCCGCTTCCCGTCATTCCCCATCTCAAGATCACTGACCGGGGCATGGTCGACGTCGACCAATTCAAATTGTTGGAAAGCTGACGATTTGCGCTTTTTCTGACCTTGTGGTCAAATGTTGGCCAACACTGGTTGAGTACACGCATGCACGCCATTTCTGGGTCCAACAGTCTCGTACGCAATGGCGGCATGCCGCTCACACTTGCCATGTTCGAGGCAGCGCAGGTCAACACGTCTGCGGCGGAGCGGCGTGCCGCGACGCTGACGACGCGGCGCACGGTCAAGAAGGAGTACCAGGCGGCCTGGCTCGTCAAGGCACTGCAGTGCATTGACCTTACCACGCTGGCGGGTGATGACACGGGTGCCCGGGTCCACCGGCTCTGCGCCAAGGCAAGGCGGCCGCTGCGCGATGACATTGTCGAGAGCCTGGGCCTGGCTGAAAGCCCGCCCAAGTTGGGCGCGGTTTGCGTCTATCCCGCCATGGTTCCCCATGCGGTGAAGGCGCTTAAAGGGTCTGGCATTCCCGTGGCTTCGGTTGCGACCGGCTTTCCCTCTGGCCTTGTGCCGCTTTCCTTGCGTCTTGCCGAAATCAGGTGGGCGGTGGACCAGGGTGCTGAGGAAATCGACATCGTTATTTTCCGCGAGTTGGTGCTGACACAGAATTGGAGTGCTCTTTATGACGAGGTGGCGGCCATGCGCGAAGCGTGTGGGTCGGCGCATCTCAAGGCCATCCTGGCCACGGGTGATCTCAAGACGCTGCGCAACGTCTACAAGGCCTCCATGGTGGCCATGCAGGCGGGGGCTGATTTCATCAAGACGTCGACCGGCAAGGAAGACGTGAATGCGACACTTTCCGTCAGCCTCACCATGGTGCGGGCGCTGCGCGACTATGGCGAGCAGACGGGTTTCAAGATCGGCTTCAAACCGGCGGGGGGCCTGAGGTCGGCGAAGGACGCCATGGCCTGGCAGATCCTGATGAAGGAGGAACTGGGCCGGCGCTGGCTGGAACCCGACTTGTTCCGCATCGGTGCCTCATCCATGCTCGCCGACATTGAACGCCAGCTCGAACACTTCGTGACGGGCCGCTATGCCGCACTTTCACATCACGCACTTGCCTAAGGACAGAAAATGCCCCGCGTTTCCGACATCCTCGACAGCATGGACTACGGCCCCGCACCGGAACAGAACAACCATGTGAAGGAGTGGCTGGCGGGCCACGCCCAGGGCTTTGGCCATTTCATCAATGGCGGCTTTGTGGCCTCATCGGGCAAGCAGTGGATCACAGTCGAGAACCCCGCCGATGGTTCTGTGCTCGGAAAAGTGCCGCAAGGGACGGCTGCCGATGTGGACCTGGCCGTCAAGGCCGCGCGGGCGGCTTATCCCGCCTGGTCAGGGCTATCGGGGCACGCCCGCGCCAAACATCTCTATGCGCTGGCCCGCCACATCCAGAAGCGCGAGCGTTTCTTTGCCGTCCTTGAAACCATGGACAATGGCAAAACCATCCGTGAGTCCCGCGACATCGACATTCCCCTGGTGGCGCGGCATTTCTATCATCACGCGGGCTGGGCGCAGCTCCGCGACAGCGAATTTGCGGGCTATGGCCCGGTCGGCGTCTGCGGCCAGATCATCCCATGGAATTTCCCGCTGCTGATGCTGGCGTGGAAAATCGCACCCGCCCTTGCGGCGGGAAACACGGTTGTGCTGAAGCCTGCGGAGTTTACGCCCTTGACGGCGCTGGCGCTCGCCGAGGCGGTGATCGAGGCGGGGCTTCCGAAAGGTGTTGTCAACATCATCACCGGCGATGGCGAAACGGGTGCCGCCCTGGTGCGCCATCCCGATGTGGACAAGATCGCCTTCACAGGCTCAACCGATGTGGGCCGTCTCATCCGCCGGGAAACGGCGGGTTCGGCCAAGAAGCTTTCGCTTGAGCTTGGCGGCAAGTCGCCCTTCATCGTGTTTGATGATGCCGATCTTGATGCCGCCGTTGAAGGCGTGGTGGACGCGGTGTGGTTCAACCAGGGGCAGGTGTGTTGTGCGGGCACAAGGATCCTGCTGCAGGAGGCCGTTGCCGCCCGCTTCACGGCAAAGCTCAAGGCGCGCATGGCGACGCTCAGGATCGGTGATCCCCTTGACAAATCGACCGACATGGGGCCGCTTGTTGCCGCCGTGCAGTTGCAGCGCGTCACAACGCTGGTCAAAAAAGGGGAGAGCGAAGGCGGCACACTTCTGCAGGCACCGTGCCCCTTGCCCGCCACAGGCCATTATTTTCCGCCCTCGCTGTTCATCAATGTCGATACGTCATCGACTGTGATGCGTGAGGAGATTTTTGGTCCCGTGGTTTCGGCCATGACGTTCCGCACACCGGACGAGGCCGCCGCATTGGCCAACCATACCAATTACGGGCTTGCCGCTTCCATCTGGTCCGAGAACATCAACGTGGCGCTGGACGCGGCGGCGCGCATGAAGGCAGGGGTTGTCTGGATCAACTCCACCAACCTGTTTGATGCGGCGGCGGGCTTTGGCGGCTACAAGGAATCAGGCTTCGGCCGCGAAGGCGGGCGTGAGGGCTTGCATGAATATCTGGTGGCGGACTGGATTGCGGCATTGCCCAAGGAGAGGCCTGCGAATGCTGTGAAGCTCTCCGGGGCCACAACCACGGCGGGCCCGGCCACCGGCACGCCCTCCATCGACCGAACGGCCAAACTCTATATCGGCGGCAAGCAGGCACGGCCCGATGGCGGCTATTCCTTCGCGGTCAAGGATGCCAAGGGCAGGGTCATGGGCCAGGCGGGCCTCGGCAACCGCAAGGATATCCGCAACGCCGTTGAGGCGGCTGTGAAAGCCTCCGGCTGGTCATCAGTGTCGGCCCACAACCGGGCGCAGGTCCTCTACTTCATTGCCGAGAATCTTTCGGCCCGGGCTGGTGAGTTCGCCGCACGGCTTGTGCTTGCCGGGCAAGCCCAACGCGCCGCACGGCGCGAAGTGGATGCCGCCATCGAACGCATATTTTTTTATGCGGCGCACGCCGACAAATATGATGGCCGCATTCATTCCACCAATGCCAGGCGTCAGACAACGCTGGCCTTCAACGAGGCCTTTGGCGTCATGGGGCTCGTCTGCCCGGATGAGGCGCCGCTTCTGGCTCTGGTTTCGCTCATCATGCCCGCACTTGCCATGGGCAACCGGGTGGTGGTGGTCCCATCACAGGCCATGCCGCTTGCCGCCACGGATTTCTATCAGGTGCTGGAAACATCGGATGTGCCGGAAGGTGCTGTCAACATCGTGACAGGGCCACGCGATGAATTGTCCAAAACCCTGGCCGAGCATGACGAGGTGGCGGCACTGTGGTATTTCGGCGATGCCTTCGCCATGGTGGAAAAAGCGTCCGCCGGAAACCTCAAATCAACGTGGACCAGCAACGGCAGGCGCGTGGACTGGTTCGACGCGGTTCAGGCCGAGGGCCATGAATATCTGCGCCGCGCAGCCCAAGTGAAGAATATCTGGATCCCCTATGGCGAGTGATGGTGCGACCACGCCGGGCGCAAGCACGCGCTAGGTTCCGCAAAACGTCTGCCGGACTTCCTCATCTTCGGTCGGCGGCATTTCCAGATCAGAAAATTCCGGTTGTTCGGCAAAGGGCGTCTGCAGCACCGCCAGAAGCTTGAGCGCAGGGGCCGTGTCGCCCACATTGGCAGCGCTGATCGCCTCCTCCACCCGGTGGTTGCGGGCGATGAAGATTGGATTGGCGCAGCGCATGGCGGCAACATCAGGTGCTGTTCCGGCACGCTGTCGCCACAACTCCAGCAAGCCTTGCGCCCGCTCCTCCGAGTTGAACAAGGCCACGAGCGGTGCTGCATCGTGACCCGAAGCCAGTTGCGTGAGGTGGCGGAAGAACAGCGTGAAATCCGCCTCGCCCGTCATCAGATGGCCGAGAAGCTTCGCGATCAACTCGCCATCGCCATCGGCACCTGCACCCCAGCCCAGCTTGGCGCGCATGGCGCTTTCGAAATGGCGTTCGAAGGCGGGCATGAAGAGTTCCAGTTCCGCTCTGGCCTTTGCAACGGACTTGTCCTGATCGTCATCGAGAAGCGCAAGCAGGCTCTCGGCCAGCCGCGTCAGGTTCCACATGGCAATGCCGGGCTGTTTGTCCCAGGCATAACGGCCATGATGGTCGATCGAGGAAAACACTTTCTGGGGATGGAAGCGGTCCATGAAGGCGCAAGGGCCGAAGTCGATGGTTTCGCCCGCAACTTGCATGTTGTCGGTGTTCATGACGCCATGGATGAAGCCCACCGCCAGCCACTGGGCCATGAGGCTGGCCTGACGTGCGATCACCTGGTTCAGAAACCAGCGCGCCGCGTTGTCGCCGGTTGGCACAACAGCAAAGTTTCGCGCCAGCTCATGGAGCAGCAAGGCCTCGAGTGCATCGCGGTCCCCTGACGCAGCGGCAAGCTGGAAAGTGCCGACGCGCACATGGCTTTTGGCCACACGGGTGAGTACCGCACCCGGCTCTTTTTTCTGGCGGTGGACCTCTTCGCCTGTGGCAATGACGGCAAGCGACCGGGTTGCGGGAATGCCAAGTCCTGCGAAGGCCTCGCTTACAATATATTCGCGCAGCATGGGTCCAAGTGCGGCGCGGCCGTCGCCATTGCGGGCATAGCGCGTGGCCCCGGAACCCTTGAGATGAAGATCATAACGCGTGCCGTCTGGTGCCAGCCATTCACCCGCAAGCAGCGCCCGGCCATCGCCAAGCAGTGGCGACCAGCCGCCAAACTGGTGGCCACTGTAAGCCATGGCAAGAGGTATGGCACCCGGCAGGCGGGCATTGCCCGCGAGTGCCGCAAGGGCCGCAGGAGATTGCAGCCAGTCACCCAGCCCCAATTGCCGGGCGAGCGCATCATTGCGCAGCACCCAGTGCGGATTGGCGACGTTGCCCGCTTCGGTTTCCGTATAGAACAGCGGCGGCAGGCTGTTGAAGCCGATTGAAAAATCGGGCTGCCGTGGCAGGTGTTGTGACTGGTGGGCCGCCGTCACTTTGAATCCAGGGGCCTCAGCCAACCCGGGTTGGGGTGGGCGACGGGCTCCTTCGCCGTCAGGAAATAGCGGCGGAAAATGTCGCCATAGCCCTTCATCACATAGCCGTTGTTCCTGGTGATCAGGGCATCGCGCTCGGCGGCGTAATAGGCGGGAAGCCTGTACCAGGAAAGCCCGGGCCTCGTGTGATGGGCCACATGCAGGTTGTTGTTGAGGAAGAGCAGCGACCAGATGGGCGCTGCCTCGACGATGATGGTGCGGTGGTTCACGTCCTCGGCGGCCTGGTGCTCGCAGTAGGACCGCACCAGCGCCAGCGAGATGCCGGGATAGGCGATCAATACATAGTATTTCCAGAGCGCCATGCCGGCAACGCCCGTGACCAGCGTGATGGTCAGCGCCGACGAGGCGGCAAACAACAGCCACGCGCCGATCATCGTGTGCTTGCCCGCCGCCATGGCGCGCAATTCCGCGCTCCAGAACTGGATGATGCTGACGGCGGGGCCAATCAGCATGCGCCCACCGAGGGTCTGGTTGATGGCGTAGAGGGCCTTCCGCACGGGCCCTGCCGCAGCCCAGTCTTCCGGCAGCAGATAATAGGATTCCGGGTCGCGCACCGGGCAGGTCAGATCAATGTCGCGGTGGTGGGTGAGGTGCAGGTCGCGGTAGCGCGAAAAAGGCAGCCAGAAGGTCGGCGTCAGGAAGATCAGCGCTTCGTTGAGCCGCCTGATGCGCGTGGGGTGGCCGTGCAGCACCTCATGTTGCAGCGAGGAATGCAGTGCCGCCGCATAGGCGCCAACCGGCAGGATCAGCCACCAGGGAAGACTGGCGTGGTTCCACACCAGAGCCGCGAGGGTGAGATAGACAGCCCCGATGAGGACAATGGTTTGCCACTCAACGCGTGCGGTCCGTGTGTCAGCGATAGTCATGGCGGCGCTATACACTCTCGGCCCGGCAAGCGGCAAATGAGCAAATTTCACCTGTTGCCAGCGCTGTCTCTATCTGGCCATCTGCGGCCATGATTGCAACCCTTCCCATGTATGACTATCCAGAGTTGCGGGACGCGACGGACGCTTGGTGGCGCGCCATATCCCACCATGCGGGTGTTGCCATCCCGCTCTCCCGCCCGGATGATTTCGCGCAAGCCTGGCAGAACACGGGCCTCGCTTTCAGCCAGACCTGCGGCTATCCCTTTACACACAGTTTTCGGGGGCAGCTTGGCCTCGTCGGCACGCCGCATTATGCCGTTCCTGGGTGCGAGGACTTTCATTATTCCAGCTTTGTCTATGCCCGCGAAGCGCGCGCGCCCGCAGACTATCGCGGTGCCATCGCCGCCGTGAACACGCCTGACTCGATGTCGGGCATGCTGGCGCTCAAACTTTTCTTTGTGGACCATGCGGTGGACGGAAAATTTTTTGCAACGTCGTGTCTCTCCGGTGGGCATTTGAATTCCTTGCAGATGCTGCAGGACGGCGTCGCCGATGTCTGCGCCATTGACGCGATCTGTGTGGAATATGCCCGCCGCCACCGCCCCGAACTCCTGGCTGGCCTCCATGAGCTGGGGCAGACGTCACAGGTTCCCGGCCTTCCCTATGTCACGAAGGACACCGATGTGGCGCGCTGGCAGAAGGCGGTTGCCGCCGCGACCGCTGACCCGGCGCTTGAAAGCGTCAGGGCCACTCTGATGATCGGCGGCTTCACGGTCACTACGCCATCCGACTATGACGCCATCCTTGAGCTGGAAACCGAGGTCGAACGCAAAGGCGGGCTCGCGCTGGTGTGAAGACTTCGGCTTCGCTTGAACATCAAGTGAAGTTTGGATTCAAGCCCGGTTCAATGGCGGAGGGTTATGTTGTGGTCATTCGTTTGACTCGGAAAGGAAGCTGCGAATATGCTGACCCTCGCAAACCTGAAGCGAGCCTCATCGTCGCCAGCCTGCTCGTGCCCACGACCGCCTACGCCGGCCGCTGGGATATGCCCTCCTGCGCATGTGCTACGACAGTATCCTTCTGGCCGCATTGTTGACGGGAAAAAGAAGTTGCTGTCGCTGGGTTGAAGAAATTCCAAAACCCTTGCTCCCCCTGCACCCGTGGGGAGTGTGGGGCATTGGAAAAAATGGAACACACGAAGGCATCATCGGCGTCAATCGGTTGCGTCAGTAGATTGCCGACAAACCCCTTATTTTCTGAAAGTCTTTTCAATACTTTGATGTAGTTTTGTGGCTTCTGCTGGAAGTAATTCATTGACTTCACGCCAAAGATTGAGCGCGATCACTGTGTTGCCATCAAGTTCATTGACTCTGTTTTGGAGCGATTTGCCTAGGCCGTGTTGACAAAGGGGATTCCCAAATCAGTTTTTGAGTGATTCAAGGTGCCTTTTGGGAGGCACATTTGATCCGGGGATTGTTGAGTGACAAGGAATGGTCGTGTCTTGAGCCGTTTGTGGTGCAGTCAGGCGCCTTGAGCGGGCGCAAGCCGAGGAACCACAGGTTGGTGCTGGACGGCATATTCTGGATTGCCCGCACGGGTGTTGCGTGGCGCGATTTGCCGGACGCATTCGGCAAATGGTCTAGCGTCTACCGCCAGTTCCGGCGTTGGACGCAGTCTGGCCTTTGGGAACTGGTCCTGGATGCCTTGAATGATGGCGGTGGCGGCACAGGCAGTTTGCAGATGATCGATTCGACCATCATCCGGGCCCACCATTGTGCGGCAGGCGCTAAAGGGGGACTCCGCAACAGGGTCTTGGGTGCTCAAAAGGTGGCTTTACGACCAAAATCCATCTCCGCGTCAATGCTCTGGGCCTCCCCATAGCTTTTGCGCTCACAGGCGGTGAAGTCTCTGACTTCAGGGGCTACGCGCCGCTCATGGAAGAGGAAGGTCCACCGGCAAAAGTCCTGCTCGCCGACAAGGGCTATGATGCAGACTTCATCCGC
>JANPDD010000169.1:0-18983 GCA_031431295.1 Hyphomicrobiales bacterium
CTTGCGCAAAGCCATGGGCAGGACTGTCGAAGAAGTCGAAGCGGCCATCAAGGACGTCTTGCCGACGATCTCCCCAACAGAGTGTCAAAACTACTTCCGAAATGCCGGTTACGGATCATTCAAATGAAATCAGAGTCTAGCTCACGAACCTGTATTCAGTAACCTGCCTATAGGTGCTCCCTGCGGGCAGAACTGCGGAGGCAAAATGGGGATGGTGGATGGCGTCTGGAAAACGTTGCGGCTCCAGGCAGCATCCACCAAAGGGACGAACTTGTGAGCGCAGACCTCCGTCGTCCGCCGATAGCTTGTGACCGTCATAGAACTGAAGGCCTGGTTCTGTTGTTTTGATGTCCATCATCAGGTCTCCATTGGGTGAAACCAAGGTCGCCGCAAGCTCCGGCTCCGACCGTGGCGCTGGTGCAAGGACGAGATTGTGATCGTATGCTATGGATGATTCTTTCTTGCGGGCACCGATACGGACAAGTTGCGTGAAGTCAAAGCAACTGCCGCTGACGGGCAGCAGCTGTCCATTTGGGATGAGTTGCCCATCAACCGGCGAGTAGTGTGCCGCTTGAACCTGAAGCTTGTGGTCGAGCACCGACGAGCCGGGCAACAAATTGAAGTAGGCGTGCGTCGCAAGATTGACCAGCGTCTTGGCATCGGCTTTGGCCGACAGCGTGATCCTCAAGCGGGCATCCGGAAATGCTTCGTAAAGGCAAGTCACATCCAGGTTTCCAGGATACCCCTGATCGCCATCGGGGGATTGCAGGCTGAGTTCGACTGTGCTGGCCGTGCGCCTGGCAATCGTCCAATGCTTTCGTGAAAACCCCATTCCGCCGCCATGCAAATGAGTGACACCGTTCTCATTTAGGTCAAGCTGATGCGCGTGGCCATCAATCACGCAGTCGCCGCCACGAATGCGGTTGGCGCAGCGCCCCGCGATCACGCCCAGATAGTGGGGGTTGGTGGCATAGGCTTGCGGATTGCGGAGGCTCAGGATCACCGGCCTCCACCCTTCTTGCATTTCGATGGACAGGCCCATCAATGCAGCTCCGATGTTCAGGATTTGCGCTGAAGTCCGCCCTTCGGAAATGGAAACAACCTCTATGCCGTCGGTGTTGTTCGCCAATGAAGATCCCTCCGACCTGTGCGAAAGCTCAACTGCCGGCCTTGGTGGCGTTGAGCATCGTTTTGATCCTGGCCAACTGGCTGTCAACAAGCACTCCGAACAGAATGACGGCCCCCATGACAGCAAAATTCAAAGAGCTTGGTATGCCGAGCAAGTTGACCAGGTTTTGGAGAACCTGCAGGAGGACAGCGCCAAGGATCACACCAACCATCGAACCTTCGCCGCCACGCAGCGAAAATCCGCCCAGGACTGCTGCTGCAATGGCATAAAGCTCGTAGAAATTTCCGTGCGAGGAAGGCGATATGGACCGGGTGTACATGGCAAAGAAGATTGCCGATATGGCCGTCAGGAAGCCGCATATTGCATAGGCGGAGATAATCACAGCGCTTGTATTGATCCCCGAATAGCGGGCAGCTTCCTCATTCTTGCCGACGGCGTAGAGGTAACGGCCTAATACCGTGCGATGAAGCAGCATCCACATCAAGGCACCAATGAACAGCAGGGCCGCGAAGGAGTGCGGCACGCCGAACGAGCGGCCAACAGTGATCCATTCGACGGCGGGAAAGTTTTGTCCGAAGCCGAAACCGGCCGTTGCGTCCGCCGTGAAGAAGCGCGCCGCTCCGCGATAGATAAGAAGTCCGCAGAGTGTTACAATGAATGGCTGTATTTTCAGCTTAACAATCAATAGCCCATGGATCAGGCCGATGAGAATACCGAGGATCGGTATGATCAGCATCGCAACTGGCCATGGCAGCCCAATGTTGGCCAGCATGTCGACGAACAGAACACCGAGAAGGGCCATGACTGATCCGACCGAGAGATCGATGCCGCCGGTGATTATGACGATGGCCTGGCCAATCGCAAAGATGCCGAACAGACCAATGAGGTTCGACGTATTTGCAAGATTTATTGGCGAAAGGAACAGCGGATTGATCAGCGCAACAATGCCTCCAACCAGGAGAATGAGAGCCAACAGACCAAGGTCTTTCTTGTTTGAAATCATGCCATTTCTTCCTTGCGACCGGCGCGTCCCACAGCGAGTTGCAAGACATTTTGTTCCGAGAAGTCTTTTCGTTCAAGAAAACCACTGATGCGGCCCTCATGCATGACCGCGATGCGGTCACTGACACCCAGCACTTCTTCCATGTCGCTCGAGATCAGCAGGACGGCTGCACCTTCATCTGAAGCCTTGCGCAAGCGCGTGTAAATTTCATGCCGCGCCCCCACATCCACGCCACGCGTCGGTTCATCGCAGATCAATACGCTTGGACGCCGTGGCAACCATTTTGCCAGAACGACTTTCTGTTGATTGCCGCCTGACAGTTCATCTGCGGAAGTTTCTGGCCCTGTTGCATGGATTGCAAATTCTGAAATTTGGCGCACTGCGTGATCATGCAGTGACACGGAATTGACGAGTCCACGGTTTGAAAATGCAGGCCAGTTTGCAAGCGCTAAATTTTCTGCAATCGAGTCGTCGAGCAAAAGTCCTGATTGCTTGCGGTCTTCTGGAACCAGCGCCAATCCTGAAGCCATGGCCTTGCCGGGAGTAGCGACCTCGACAGCTTGTCCCGCAACGCGGATTTCGCCTGCAATCAGCGGGTCAATGCCAAAGATTGCCCGCGCAAGCTCGGACCTGCCGGCGCCAATCAGGCCTGCAAGACCCAGTATCTCGCCCTTTCGGACGGTCAAGTTTATCTCTTCCAGCGGAAAGCTCGTGGTTCGCGCCCCGGTCACAGTCAGGCCAGATTCCTGACTATTGTTTGCCGACGGCACGTAGAGGGTCTGCAGCGTGCGGCCGATCATCAGTTTTATCATCGCAGCCGGACTGATTTCATGCCGGGCGAGTCTGCCTGCCAACTTGCCATCGCGAAGCACAATCACCCTGTCAGCGATCTCGACGATCTCGTTCAAGCGATGGGTTATGAAAATGGTGCTGACGCCGTCATCCCGCAGTTCATGCACGATCTGCAGCAGGCGATTTGATTCGTTGAGTGTGAGGCTCGAGGTCGGCTCGTCCATGATGACGAGGCGCGCATCAAAGGAAAGCGCCCGAGCGATTTCGACAAGCTGCCTCTGGGCTATGGAGAGCAGCTCGACGGGCGTCGTTGGCTCGAAGTCGGCCCGTAGCCGCTCCAGAAGCGGTTTAACCTGCGCTTCGCTTTGTCTTTTGTCGACGAAGAGGTTGAGCGGCCCCGTGCGCGGCTCCCGACCGATCAGTATGTTGCTAGCGACATCGAGATTGGCAAAGGAATTGAGTTCCTGGTGCACAAAGGCAATGCCTGCCGCCATGGATTGCCAGGCATTGATGAAGTGGGTTTCCTTGCCATCAATCGTGATGTGCCCGGCCGAGGGTGAAATGACCCCGCCAAGGATCTTCATCAGGGTTGATTTGCCGGCTCCATTCTCGCCTACGAGCCCAACGACTTCGCCCTTGCCGATGGCAATTGAAATGTTCTCAAGTGCGATAACTGGACCGAAACTCTTGCATACGCCTTCCAGTGCAAGGAGTGAGGCCGTCATGGAATTCATTCTGCCTTATCTGGCAAATCAATGGAATTGGGAAGAGGCGGATGGCTGGCGCCAGGGAGGCCGCGCCAGCCATTCCTGCTCTTTAATTGCCGATTGCGGCTTTCAAGTCAGCCTCGAACTGGTCAACATTGGACTTGTCGATGACCTTGGTCGGTACGATGATGAGCTTGCTTTCCGGAACGCCGGACTTGTCACCCTCAAGGTACTTGGCCATCAACTTCATGCCCTGATAACCCCATTCAAAAGGCTGCTGCACAACAGTTCCCGCAAAGCTCCCTTCGCGCACTGCGCCAAGGGTTATGGGATCTTCGTCAAAGGCGATCACGGTGATCTTGCCAAGCTTGCCCGCGGCCTGAAGGGCCTCATAGATCTTGGGCGGGTTGTATGAGTAGAAGCCGACCATGCAGTTGATCTCAGGATTGGCGGCGAGCACGTCGTCCACGTTGCTGCGCGCCCTGGCGAAATCGACATCGTCGCCACGCGTGTCGACGAGTTCGATGCCCTTGCCCTCAACAGCCTTCTTGAAGCCTGCGATGCGTTCCTTGGCGTTGTCGGCTTCAAGGAAACCGACGAAGCCCATGCATTTGGCTCCACCCGGCAATACTTTGACCGCGACTTCTCCGGCTTGAACGCCAGCGTCCGTATTCGAGGACCCCAGGTAGGCAATGCGGTTGCTCGCAGGCGCATCGCTGTCGGTGGTGAACAGGGGCACTTGGCCGGCAATGCGATTGAAAGCGTCAATCGAGGTCTTGGGATCGACTGACGAGATCATGATGGCGTCCGTGCCGGCTGCGACCAAGTCATCCATCAGCGCATTCTGCAAGGCGGCGGTACCCTGCGCCGGGTATTTGAACTGCAGTTCATAGTTGGGCAGTTCGGCTTGGGCCTTCTTCACGCCTGCCTCGGCGAGTTTCCAGAAATCGGATGCGGCGTTGACGATGAAGGCCAGTTGCTTTTTCTCCTGCGCCAGTCCTGGCGAGGATGAAAACATCAGGCAGGCGGCAATTGCCGCGGCAATTCTCAGTTTCATGGCGTTTCTCCCATTAAGAATGATGTCGACATTGTTGTTGCCGGCTTGCCAGTCGGCTGCCCGGTCTTGTAATAGTAATCAAAATTAGTAATATCAGTCAAGAACTGTGTTAGGGGTGGGTTGGTCCTCTTCCCCGCGGTTTGGAGTGTTGGTTGCCTTGTTGGCCCATGCGGGCAATATCACCATACAAAAAGGAACAGAGTCGGTGCCGCATCCCGAGGCGGCATTTGGAGTTGAAGAGTGACTGAAAAACGCCAACCAACCATGACGGATGTCGCAGCGCTCGCCGGCGTATCCCAGACCACGGTTTCACTTGTGCTCAATGGCATAGCCGAAGCACGGGTGTCGGATGAAACCAGTGCGCGCGTGAAGAAAGCTGCAAAGTCGCTGAACTATTCGCACGCGGTGCGGCGCTCCGGAACCGGGGCCCGGCAGGACAGCGGTATTGTCGGCTTTGTCGTGGACGAAATGTCAACCGATCCATGGATGGCGATTGCGCTGGATGGCGTACGGGAAAAAACCGCGGCGAGCGGCCAGGAGGTCATGACCTTTGTGACGAGCGGCGACGCAGATGCCGAAGCCACAGCAATCCGCACCCTTGCGAAGCTCAATCTCACCGGCGTGATCTACGGCACCATTCAAACCCGTGCGGTCACGCCATCTGCCGCCGTGCTCGAGCAGCATGCGGTGCTTCTGAACTGCTATTTGCCGGACCGCAGCATACCATCTGTCACTCCGGGCGAAGTTGTCGGCGGACGCAGTGCCACCCAGCATCTCATTGAGCTTGGCCACAGGCGTATCGCCATCATCCAGGGAGAAGACTGGATGGACGCTTCGAAGGAAAGGCTGAAAGGCTACCGGCAAGCTTTGGCCGCAGTGGACGTGTCTTTCGACGAATCGTTGGTTCGGCCAGGAAACTGGGAGCCATCCTCAGGCTATGCGCAAACCATGGAACTCATGCGATTGTCAAAACCGCCAAGCGCGATTTTCTGTTGCAACGATCTCATGGCGTTGGGCTGCCTCGAGGCCTTGAAGGAACTTGGCAAGAGAATTCCGGAAGATGTCAGCGTCGTCGGTTACGACGACCGCGAAATTGCCCAGTTCATCCACCCGGCGCTCACCACAATCCTCCTGCCACATTTTGAAATGGGTGTCCTGGCGGCCGAACTCCTGTTGGAGCGCATCGACCAGCCGGGAATGCCCGCAGCACAACTCAAGTCGGAATGCCCGCTGGTCGTGCGGAAGTCAGCGGGACCTTCGCCTTTTTAGGCATCTGACGGCAAAGGAATGGGAACGGGAACGCGGATCATGAAAATACTCATTACCGGGGCAACAGGGAAGGTTGGCACACACCTCATCGCACATCTGAAGTCGCACCCTGAATTGCGTGGTGCATCAATCAGGGCGCTTTGCCACAAAAGGACAATCGAGGACGTCGAAGTCGTTCGTGGATCGATTGCCGACCGCGCCTGTGCTCGCGCCGCGCTGCAAGGGGTTTCCCACGTTGTTCACCTTGCCACCTGCAAGGAAACACCGGATGACGTGATGGATGTGACCGTCAAGGGGCTGTTCTGGCTACTGGAGGAGTTCAGGCAGAGCGGCGCGGCAAAGCAGTTCATACTCATTGGCGGCGACGCCGCAGTTGGCCATTTCTTCTATGAGCACGGTGCGCCGATTACCGAAAAGACCCCGCACATGGCATACCCGGGTTGCTACGCTCTATCCAAAGTCCTTGAGGAAGTCATGCTGAACCAGTTTGTCATCCAGTACGGCATCAACGCCTGCTGTTTGCGGGCGCCATGGATCATGGAAAAGGACGACTTCAAGTTCTCGCTGTCATTTGGCGACGATGTATTCGGCGGCCCCAGGTGGAAGGACATGGTAAAGTCCGAAGTTGCAACTCAGTGCCAGCGGGATGGCACAATACCGCTCCTGCTTGATGTGCGCGGCAATCCGCTGAAGCGCAATTTTGTGCATGTCGATGATCTGGTCAGTGCAATTGGCCTCGCTCTGGGTCGCCCGGTGACTGCCGGCAAGACCTACAACATTTGCATGAACGAGCCCGTGGACTATGGAGAGGTGGCCTCTTATATCCATGCAACGCGTGGCTTGGGCAGCATCCGGATACCGAGTTCGTTCCATTCCAACTGGATGGACAATGCTGCGGCAAGGTTTGATCTTGGTTGGCGCCCATCGGTTGGTCTGCGAGAGCTCATTGACGGCGCCTGGGACTACACGCGCGCCAAGAATGATCCGCGGAAAATCTGGTACCCGGGTTGACCTGCCTCAGGCCAACGTTTGTGGTGATTTGAACCGAGATACCTCACTCCAGCCACGCAACGGTGCCTTGTTCGTCTTGGTCCAGGTTTCGTCGATGAGGACAAGACGGGAGAGATTGATGCAGTTCTGGTATTTCTTCCACCGGTAGCGGCGTCTGGCAAAATCGTGCCGGTTCTGTTCAGCGCCATGAACAGCATTTTTTAAAGCGCCTGCCATCACTTGCGCCAAAACCCAATCCCGGTGAGACCCCGCAATCTTCGGCTTTACTTGGCCGCCGACCTCGTCGGGCTCCGCAATGCCAGTCTTGGGAAAGCGTCGAACGAAGGTCTATCACTTACAACGGAAAGCGCCACGTCCTCGCCTCATTTCAGCAAGCCTTAGTAAATCGCTTGCAGAATTTTTGCGGCTTCTGCTTCGTCACCCTGTGCAAATTGCCTCGCGTCCTCACGCCGGCAAGCCAAATAGGCTGCGACAAGTTCAGCATTCATCCATTTGCCGGCGGCATTGGCATTGAATGAACTGAGAGCGCTTGGCAGTGATTGCGGCAGAAGCCGTAACCCAAGCTTGTAGCGCTCTTCCTCCGAAAGCTGCTCGGGATTTTGCATGATGTTGACTGGTTGTTTTTTTGCTTTCAGCCCGTCGAGGCCTGCACCAATGATGGCGGCCAAGGCCAGGTAGACATTACATGTCGCGTCAGCGGCGCGGTATTCGATTGATGCCTGCGGGTTTGCTTTCCTCGCATCCGGTTGGCGCGGCACCAGGCGAACCATGGCTTCGCGGTTCTTCACGCCGACGCATGTATAAGGTCCCACCCAGCAGTTGGGACGCAGCCGCAGGTACGAATTTGCGGAGAGACATGAGAAGGCAACGACACTCTCGGCATGGTCCAGAAAGCCTTGCACAAATGCGCCCGAAACGTCCGTCAGCCACTCTTTCTCTGCCGTGACTGGCTGGTTGTTACGATAGAGGCTGAAATGGACATGAACCCCATTTCCTGCGGCATTCATTGCAGGCTTGGGCAAAAAACTTGCATGCAGACCCAACTGCCGGGCGCAGTCCCGGATGACCTCGAGGGTCAGTACGACCTGGTCGGCTGCCGTCAGGGGATCAGTTGGCACTGACGCGATTTCAAATTGGTCGGTGCCGTATTCAGCCAGGAATTGTTCAAGTTTGATGCCGGATTTACCCAGCGTTTCCATGACAAGATCGGCCACATGCGATACCGCCCGGCCTGAGGACAGGGAAAACGCCGGATGCGCCGCCTGGTTCAGCCCTTTGACCAGAAACTCATGTTCAAAGGCAACCTTCATCGTCAGGCCAGCTTCCGCTTTCAGGCGCACAATGGCGTTTTTCAGCGCAGTGCGGGGGCAACAGGACCACGGAGAACCATCGGGCTCACGTCCGTCACAGAGGACAAAGTCAAATGCCGGCTTGTTGCCATGGGCGGGCAGTGTCACGAGTGCATTCTCGTCAGGAAAAAGCCTGATCTCGCCCATTGGCCCGAAAGGATTGTCTGGCGGCAACACATTTGTCGGCCCGATTGAATAGTTGGCAGGCACCCAAGGCAACCCGCCTGACAACGCAGCCTTGCGGCGTTCTCGGGGAACAGAGCGCCCCCGCACGAGGCCCGAGAGATCCTGATGCCCCAAGAAAAGGAAATGCTGCTTTGCCATTGTCGACTACGCTTCCTTTTTGTGCGCTGCCTGGGCGGCGGCGGCAACGAGCGCCTTCGGCAAAAGCCTTGCCAGCCGCTCTGCCCAGGCCCGTTGGCCCTTTGGAGTTTCAATCAGGTCCTGGCGGATTTCAAGCCCAACGTGGAGAAGACCGCCACGTTCACAATGTACCGGAATGGCGTAGTCCGCCTCGTCAGCAACGGCATAGGGCTGGTTGATGCCAACGGCGAGATCGCCTTCCTCCTCGAGAAGCGAAATCAGTGAGCCTGCAAGCCTTTCATCCCTGTTGAAAATTATGCCAATGTGCCATGGGCGAGGGGCCGGAAAATCACCATGTTTCGGCGTAAAACTGTGCATGGCGATGACTGTGGGAGACAGTCCGTTTGCTTGCATCGCCTGAAGCTGCGTGCTGATGGCGCTTTGATAGGGCCAGAAAATCTCGGTCTCGCGCAGTGCAATGTCTTCGGCCGAAAGGCCGCAGTTTGCCGGAACGCGCGTACTGTCGCTGACCGGCGTGATGGATGCCGGGTTTCCAGGCGCACGGTTGCAGTCGATCACCAGCCTGGAGTAGCGCTGATAAACATACGGGGCATCCAGCAGATCCGACAACTGCCGCGACACACCATGAATGCCAATGTCAATGCCGATATGGCGGTTCATGTCCCCTGGCGAAATGCCAAGATCACCAAGCCGCTGTGGCACGGCATTTCCGGCGTGATCGGCAATCAACAGAAAGGGGCTTGGGCTTTCAAGGCGCTGTTCCCCTACCGGGAAAAGGTCGGAAGGCTGAAGAAGCCGCTGTCGTATATCCACTGTGGTGCTCCTGTTGTCAGGCATTCTTTGCCTGAATGAAAATTTTCATGCAGGCTGTTTTCAGACAAATACAGAAAGTCAGTTGACATCGCAATCCCGTTCTGTTGATGTTGCAAGGGAGCGGGCGTGGTGATCATGCCATGTTCCAAAACAAAAGCCGGGCGTGTGAGCAGGAAGCACCCATTGCTGAGACCTTCAGTGGAAGCGGCAGCTTTGGCTGCGGCGCTTGTTTGCGTGACGCTTTTGGCCGGTGCGATGTTTGGACTTTCGGGCCAACGATTAATGACGTTGTTTTGTGTCAATCTCTGCGGGGTTCTGGCGTTCCAGCTTTTCAGCGGCAATTCGGGTGTCGTCTCATTTGGCCACACAGCCTTCATGGGTGTTGGCGCTTATGTGTCTGCCTGGCTCACCATGCCTGCAGCACTGCTCAACACGACGCTTCCCAACCTCCCGTCGGCACTCGGCGGTTATGAACTGGCCTTGCCATTGTCTTTGCTTGTCGTGCTGGCCGCCGGAAGTTTTCTGGCCTTCATCTCGGGACTCCCCATTACCCGTCTTGGCGGGGCATCAGCTTCCATCGCCACGTTGGGATTTTTGATCATCATCTATTCAATCCTTGCCGCAGCACGGGATTTCACGCGCGGCAATCAGGCATTCTATGGTGTGCCGCGGTCCACCGGCATTGTGGCTGCCCTGGTCTCTGCCTGCCTGTTCATTTTTGTCGCACGGCTATACAAGGACGGACGCTTTGGCCTGATGCTGCGCGCCGCGCGCGACAATGAAACAGCGGCGGTGGCTGTTGGCGTCAATCCGCGCCGCATGCGCTTTGTTGCCTGGGTTATCTCCGGAGGCATGGCGGCGGTAGCTGGTGCACTTTATGGGCATATGCTTGGTGCGTTCACACCAAAGGATTTCTATTTCCATCTGGCATTCACCTATGTTGCCATTTTGATTGTCGGCGGCATGGCAACGGTCACTGGCGCGGTGGTGGGCGTTGGCCTGGTCATGTTTCTGCAGGAATTCCTGCAGGAGTTCGAGCGCGGCTTTGATGCAGGCCCCATCCACATCCCCGAGATTTTTGGTCTGCCGATTGTTGGCGTGAGCCTCGCCATGTTAATTGTCCTTTGGTTAAGGCCATCTGGTCTCATGGGATTGACGGAGTTCGCGCAAGGCCTGTTCGGGCGCGGGAATAACGCAGCAAGTGCTGGCACCGTGACACGAATTCCGAAGTCCAAACCCGGCGAGCCGTTGCACATCACCAATGCCAGCAAGTCGTTTGCGGGACTTGTCGCAGTTGATGACGTGAGTTTTGCGGTTGAGCAGGGACGGATCACCGGCCTCATCGGGCCAAATGGTGCAGGCAAGTCAACGCTGGTCAATGCCATCACATGCCTCTATCCGCTGACCTCCGGCACAGTCTCGGTTGGAAAAACACAAATCAACACGCTGTCGTCCCACCGGGTTGCCTCCAATGGCATTTCGCGCACCTTTCAAAACATTCGTTTGTTCACCGGCCTGACGGTCGGGGAAAATGTGGCCGTCGCGGCCTTGGCCAATGGTGCAAGCCTCGCCCAGGCGCAGGAGAGAGCCCGGCATGAACTGGCGTTCGTGGGGCTCGATGGCATCGCCGACAGGCCGGCAGACAGTCTTGCCTATGGGGCGCGGCGGCGCCTGGAAATTGCGCGTGCGCTGGCAACCGACCCGCGCTTCCTGCTTCTCGATGAACCGGCCGCCGGCATGAATCCTGAAGAGACAGGTGACCTCGCAAAACGGCTGAGGGTGCTGCCGGAACAGCGCGGGCTGGGCCTGGTGCTCATTGACCATGATCTGAAATTCGTCATGTCACTCTGCCACCGGATTGTCGTTCTCAATCGAGGACGCCTGATTGCCGACGACACACCTGCGAACGTGCGGAAGAATCCTGCCGTTATTGAAGCTTACATCGGCACGCGCGCCTCCCGCGTGTCCGACGCGAAAAAACCCGAAGGTGGCAAATCCATAAACACAAGGGAGAAGACGTGATGTCAAAACTCAATCTGAAACTTGCCGCAGTGTTCTGTGGTGCAACCATGATGACCACTGCACCCGCCATGGCCGAGGACTATGTGATCGGCGTGACTGCAGCCCAATCGGGCTGGCTGGCCACCTATGACCAGCCATCCTATGCGGGGTTCAAGTTCTGCATCGACGAAATCAACGCCAAAGGCGGCTTCTCCGGCAAATACAAGGCGGTGCTCGATGTCCGCGACACGCGCTCAGACACGGCGGAAACGGTGAAGATCGCCCAGGAATTCGTCGACAAGAAGGTCAACTTCATCATCTCGCCGGCCGATGGCGATCCGACGATGGCCATGGGCCAGATCACCAGCCCCGCCGGCATTCCGACCATGACGTTTGCGGGCACTGCGCCAATTCTCACTTCCGTCGGCGACTTTGTGTTTGGAAGCTATCCGGCCGACAATCAGCAAGCTGCAGTGCTTGGCGCCTATGCAGTCGAACTCGGTTACAAGACTGCATGGCTTCTGAAGTCACCTGATGCGGCTTACACCATGAAAGGCCCCGAATATTTTGGGCAGGTTTTTGAATCCAAAGGCGGCAAAGTCATCGGCGAAGGTTCCTTCACTCTGAACCAGCCGGATTTCTCTGCCATCGTCACCACGATCAAGGCCTTGAGCCAGCAGCCCGATGTGATCATGACATCGGCCTGGGAGCCGGACTTCCCCGCCTTTATCAAGGCATTGCGGGGTGCCGGTGTGACAACGCCGGTCATGGGGGCCGACGTTCTTGACACGCCAACTGTGCGCGGACTTGGCGAAGTCGTGAACGGCATCGTCCACACCTCCGGAGGCAATGCCGAGGACGGCAGCAAGCAGGCGGAATTCGCGGCGCGCTATAAAGCGGCAACCGGCAATGAAGTTGATACCAACTACATTGTGAATGGTTGCGACATGGCAGGAATGATTGATGCCGCCGTCACAGCTGCGGGTTCGGCAGATCCGAAGGCCGTGCGTGATGCCTTGGCCAACCTGAAGGATGTGCCGGGAATCATGAGCAACTACACATTTGCCGGAACTGATCGCATGCCATTGCGCGCCGTCGTGCTGGCCAAGATTGACAACGGCCAAAAGGTCTTCATACGGCGTGAGATGGCGGACCCTGCAACAATGCCGAAGCCTTGACCAACATCATGCTGGTCGTTGAAAAACTTGCGGTGCGCTATGGCGCGGTCGAGGCGGTTCGCGGCATCGATCTCACTGTGAAGCAGGGCGAAATCGTGGCCCTCCTTGGTGCCAGGCGCTGGCAAGTCTTCAACACTGGCAGCGATTGCGGGTCTTGTCAGGCCGGCATCGGGCAACATCACCTACGGTGGCAGGCCAATTGCAGGCTTGCCACCGGAAACGCTATCCCGGTCCGGCATCGGACTGGTACCGGAAGGCCGCCGGATTTTTGCAAGTCTCACAGTGGCTGAAAACCTGTGGCTTGGGGGTGCGAGCCACGCGACGGCCGTTGAACGGAAGCTTCGCCAGGCTGAAATGGAAGAGCGCTTTCCGATTTTGCGCGAACGCACGCGCCAGAAGGCCGGTCTCTTGTCCGGGGGCGAACAGCAAATGCTCGCCGTGGCGCGGGCCATGATGGCAAAACCCAAATTGCTGCTTCTCGATGAACCATCGCTTGGCCTGGCACCCCAGATGGTTGAGAAGGTCTTCGATTTGATCGCCTCGTTGCGCGCCGAAGGCCTCACCATTTTGTTGGTTGAACAGAATGTGCCGATGTCTCTCGCCATAGCGGATCATGGCGTTGTGCTGGCAAACGGGCGCGTTTCCATGGCGGGTACAGGCACTGAACTGTCCCGAAACAGCGAAATTTCCGAAGCTTATCTGGCGGCTTGATTCACATGGACGTCTTTCTCCAGCAAACCGTAAATGCGATCAGCCTTGGCGGCATCTATGCGCTTCTGGCCCTCGGATTGGCTGTTGTCTTTTCGATCGTCCGGCTCATCAATTTCGCCCATGGCGAAATCATGACCATTGCCGGATATGCAATCTGGCTGGCCCTTCTGTCATCGGTGCCGGTGGTGGCCGCAATTCTGTTCGGGCTCGTCGTCGCTTTGCTTGCGTCGGTTCTGATGGAACGCATTGCGTTCCGCGCCATGCGCGGCGCCAGTGTCACGTCGTTGCTCATCACGTCTTTTGCGGTCAGTGAGATTGTCAAAGTCCTGTTCCAGAACGGCATATCCGCACGGCCGGTTCCGATTGTGCTGCCGGCATGGATGTCAGGCACGCTCAACGCCGGCTTCCTGACGGTCAGTGTCATGTCCATCATCTCGATCACGGTTGTGGTTCTGTCACTGATATCACTGACCGTGATCCTGAAGCGCACCACATTGGGCGTGGCCATGCGGGCTGCCGCCGAGGATTTTCCCATCGTGCGTCTGGTTGGCATCAAAGCCAATCATGTGGTCGCTTTGGCGTTTGCCATTTCAGGCGTGTTGGCGGGTGTCGCTGCCGTTCTTTGGGTGGCGCAGCGTGGGTCAGTTGATCCCTTGATGGGGGCGGCACCGGTGTTGAAGGCCTTCATCGCAACGGTGCTCGGTGGCCTCGGTTCATTGTCAGGTGCGGTGCTTGGCGGCTTCGTTATCGGAGCAGTGGAGGTGTTCTTGCAGGGCTATTTGCCGGAGTCTGTGGCTCCCTACCGCGAGGCAATTTCACTTTCGATCGTCATCGCTCTCCTGGTGATGAGGCCGGATGGACTCTGGCCCGCCCCGAACGTCAGCCGCAGCTAGCCGCCATGAATGTCCGTTCCCTTATCGAGCATCACTTGCCGGAATTCAGCAGCAGCGACACGCGCATCGCACGCCTTGTTCTGGAGCGCTATCCCGTGAGCGCCCTTGGCGGCATCGAAGATCTGGCACGGCAATCCGACGTCAGTGCCCCGACGGTGACGCGCTTTGTGAAGCGGCTTGGATTTCACCGCTTTGCTGATTTTCAACGGGCCATAAGGCTGGAAGTGCAGGACAGCGAAACTTCCCCGTTGGCCCTGTTCAAAAAACACCAGAAAACACCGAACAACTCTGCCAATCCCGATCGCTTGATGGTCGAACAGCTGTCAGCCTCGCTGCACAAGCTTCTGGATGCGTCGGTACAGCGGTCAATTGACCGTGCGGCGGAAATCATTGGCGATGAGAAAGCCAGAATATACATGTTGGGTGGCCGCTGGAGCTCGGTTGTCGCACAGTACGCGGCTTTCCAGCTGACGAGTTTGCGTGGTGAAGTCCACGTGTTGGCACCCCAGGCGTCAGGCCTGCGCGAAGACCGCATTGCCGACTTCACGCGCAAGGATGTTCTCGTCGTCTATGATTTTCGCCGCTATCAGGCAGAAACCATCGCGTTTTGCCAGGTGGCAAAACAGCGTGGCGTACGCATCGTGCTCTTTACCGACATGGATCTGTCACCGGCTGCCGATGTCGCGAACGTGGTCGTACCTGTCACCGTGGAAACAACATCTCCCACTGACACAATGGCAATCGCCATTGCGGCAACGGACGCCTTGCTGGCCCGGCTTGTGAAAAGGCTTGGTGCAAGTGCCACAAAACGCATGACCCTGCTTGAAACACTGCGCCGCCAGGCCAGTGATCCGAACCTGCGTTGAAAGGACAGTAGAATGAAACTCACCCCAATTCCCGCCGTCAATGCGCCCCATGGCGCCTATCGCGAAAGAGCCATCGAGCCGCGTCGGACAGCACTCCTTTCAATTGACATGCAGAACGCGGAATGGAGTCCGGAACGCATGGCCAAGGCCCGCGTTCAAGGATCGCCTGAGTCCCCATACCTCGACATCATGGAAAAAATCCAGAACCAGTTGATCCCCAGGCAGCAGCGCCTGCAAGCGGCGGCGCGCAAGGCGGGGATTGAAGTCATCTACACAACAATTGAAAGCTATACGCTGGATGGCCGCGACCGCAGCCTCGATCACAAAATTTCCAACTTGTTTTGTGCCAAGGGGTCGTGGGACTCCAAGGTGATCAAGGAGGTGGGGCCGGAACCCAACGACATCGTGATCCCCAAAACAGCATCAGGCATCTTTAACTCAACCAATATTGAATATGTGTTGCGCAACCTTGGCATTGAATATCTCGTCATTTACGGCATTTGCACGGACCAATGCGTTGAGTGCGCCATCCGGGATGCGGCCGACCGGGGTTTCATGGTCACGCAGATTGAAGATGCCTGCGCCGCAAACGACCAGCGCCGCCACGATGTGTCCATCGATCAGATGAAGGGCCACTACTGCCGCACCCGCTCAACAGACGAGATGATCGCCGAGATCGCGGCGGTCACGCAACAGTTGAAAGCCTGAGGCATGAACAAGCACACAAACATCGGAGCCCTGGACCGCGCGACCGTTCTTCATCCCTTTACCAACTTGAAGGATTTCGCCACGGGAAAGCTCGGTGATCCCACGGTCGTTGAAACCGGCAAAGGCGTGCGGATCACTGACTCCACTGGCAGAACATATATTGACGGCTTCGCCGGGCTTTACTGCGTGAACATTGGCTATGGCCGGACAGAGGTGGCAGATGCCATTTCACGCCAGGCGCACAAACTGGCCTACTACCACTCTTATGCAGCCCACACGACGGATGAGCTTGCAATCCTTTCGGACCGTTTGGTGCGCATGGCTCCGGGAAAGATGAGCAAAGTCTTCTACGGCATGTCTGGTTCGGACGCGAACGAGACCAACGCAAAGCTCGTTTGGTATTATCATAACCTGATTGGCAAGCCGCGGAAAAAGAAGATCATTTCGCGCCATCGCGGTTATCATGGGTGCACGGTTTTGGCGGGTTCCATGACCGGCATGAATTTCTATCACGACCACATGGACTTGCCGTTCAGCAACATTATCCACACTGGCGTTCCGCACCACTATTGGGGCGCAGAGCCGGGCGAAGATGAAGTGGCGTTTTCCGGCAGGCGGGCGCAAGAGCTCGAAGACCTCGTCTTGCGTGAAGGACCAGAGACGATCGGAGCATTCATTGCCGAACCTGTGTTGGGAACGGGGGGTATCATCCCGCCGCCCGACGGCTATTGGCCCGCCATTCAAACCGTCCTCAGGAAATACGATATCCTGCTGATCGCCGATGAAGTGATCTGTGGTTTTGGCCGGATCGGAACGCCGTTTGGTTCACACAAGTATGGAATTGAACCTGACTTGGTGACGGTCGCCAAGGGGTTGACCTCCGCCTATGTGCCGCTGTCTGCCGCAATCATCGGCGAAAAAGTTTATGCCGTGATGGAGCAGGGGTCAGACAAGCTTGGCGCATTCTCGCATGGTTATACTTATTCCGGCCACCCTATTGGTGTTGCTGCCGCCAATGCCGTGTTGGACATTGTTACGCGGGAAGACCTCGCAGGCAAAGCGCAAACGACGGGAGCACATCTCCAGAAGCGCATGCACGAGACTTTTGCCAGCCATCCCATTGTGGGCGAAGTGCGCGGTGTTGGCATGCTGGCTGCCATCGAGTTTGTAGCGGATCCCAAAACCAAGTTGCGTTTTGATCCCGCTCTCAAGGTTGGAGCGCAGGTTTCCAAGGCCTGCCGTGACCGGGGTCTCATTGCACGCGCCATGCCCCATGGCGATATTCTCGGCTTCGCGCCGCCACTCATCATGTCAGAAGATGAAGTGGAACAAATGATCGGGATTGCGAAGGCTGCATTGGAAGAAGTTTTTCTGGGCATCCGATGAAGGCACCGAATTCCGTATCTCGGCGAATGCATGCAATCGCAGAGAGGGGCCGCCCGCGATAGCTGCGCCGTCATTCCGACCCGCCACAACGCCAGCGCGATCTGGCGGAACTGGAGCGGTTGCCACCGACGAAGTCGGGTCGAGACCAAGATGCACTGCCTGGCGCTGCTTTGCGAACGTGTCATGACGCGCGGCTTCGATAGGCAGGTGGCGGTGCTACAGATCAGGGCGACGACCCTCAACCGCTTCACGACCCTCGGCACACCTCAAACTCAGCGCACGGGATGAACCTGTCCAACGGAAGGGTGAGCTCGGCCTCAAGCTGATCCATGCAACAGAGCCGTCATCGCTCAGGCTTGAGCCAACGCATCGAAGCCGCAATGTCGGAAGTGATACCCAACATCCTCGCCACAGGTGCAAGACTCTTTTGCGATCCGACGGGGGCTACTACGCCTTCGTCATTCTACCACTGGGGCAAACAACATCGAATTGGCCAAAGCGGGTGACCGTGAAAGCATATTTGTCGTGCCCGGAAGCGTCTTTTCGCGCGATAGGCAAGCAACAGATGTGAGCACCCGCGTAAATATCCGCTGGGCGCAAAGCGAGCAGTTCCACAAATTTTCGGAACGAGCTTGTGCCGGCAAGATTTGGGAGCGCTCTGAAGCGTCACGTAAAAAAATTTGGTCAAAGCGCGTACAGAACAGTTTCCGGCTTTTCCGGGAACTTCACGTGAACAGATTCTCCGGACATTCTCCGGACGGGCACCGATGGCATCGGCAATCTCATTTTGATGGTCCGGACTGTGATGACCACAGGGCTTCAATAGTGTGGGGACGCTGGTTGCGAGAAAGTCCGAGATCTTGAACGGGTCCTTTCCTGATTGCATGAGCCAGGTCGCCGCCGTATGTTTCAATGTGTGTGGAGTGACACCAGAGAGGTAGGCTCGCCGGACAGCGTTGTTGAAAGCCGTTCCAATATCTTCGATGGCGTCGCCTTCCCACAGAATGACATGACCAATGTTGTGGCACGTTCCTCGTGCGTGGACTTGCCACGGTTTGATTCCGCGTCCTTGATTGGAATATTGGCCATCAAGGAGAACAGTTATGGCAAAGGTACCCAACGACGAATTCAAACGTGATGCAGTTAGAATTGCGCTGGCGAGCGGTCAACCTCGGCGCCAAGTGGCGTCTGATCTGGTGTTGGTTTTTCGACGCTTGCGAAATCGATACAGAAATCCCGCCCCGGTGACCTGACACCGGCAGCTGACATTGATCTGGCGAAGGAGAATGAACGGCATCGCAAAGAGAGCGGACTGCTGACGGAAGAGAGGGAACTCTTGAAAAAATGCGTCGGCGGGTTCAACCAGTCAGCGCAACAACGGTTTTCAATTTATCAACGGGTGTCAGCAAGCCAAGTGTTTTTCGTGGACGTGTATTTAGGCTGAGAGCCACGTGATCAAGAGCGTCTTGGTCGTAAGCTGAAAGATCGGTACCCTTTGGAAAATACTGGCGCAGGAGGCCGTTGGTGTTTTCATTGCTCCCACGTTGCCAAGGGCTTTGGAGATCACAGAAGTAGACCTTTGCATCCCTCGCAACTGTAAACTTCTTATGTTAGGCGAGTTCAGTGCCCCGATCCCAAGTCAGGGACGTCATGAGACCTCGAGGCAGCTCGCGCACTTTTCAAACAAGGGCATCAATCACCGTTCGACTATCTTTGCCGTCTAGAGCACGATCTTGCTTGTTTGAATCGAAGTGGGATTCCCAAATCATCTTCTTTGTGATTCAAG
>JANPDD010000170.1:0-1610 GCA_031431295.1 Hyphomicrobiales bacterium
ACAATGCGGGGCAAACTCAGAGACCACGGGCTGGCATCGATTGCAATCTCAGCCCACATGGATAGCGGAATGCCAGATGCCGCAGACATGTTGGCGCGGCGTATTCGCTTCGCCGCCGGAATTGACGCTCGCTACGTCATAACCAATTCAACAACGGTCGACCGCAGATCAAACCTCGAACGCGTCCTGAAGGCGAACCTTCCGATGGCGGAACAAATTGGTATCATAATCGCGCTTGAAAACCCCGGCAATGGACCCACAAACCTGATGTGTGACGGGAAGAGCGGGGCGGCAATTGTGGCCGAATTCAACTCTCCCAACTTGCGGCTCAACTACGACACCAGCAACGCATTAACGTGCACGGAAGGCAAAGTTCGCCCGGAGGTGGATTTGGATTATGCGTTGCCGCAGACGTGCCACGTTCATTTGAAAGATGCGCTGCGGGAGAACGGACGTTGGCGGTATGTGGCGATTGGACAGGGTGAAATTGACTATAACATTCTGTTGTCAAAGTTGAAGCCGCACTCTGCCATTCCAATGACTTTGGAATTGCCGCTGCGGCTAAATCGTCTTTTCCATGCGGACCCAGAGCGTTATCCGGATTTGCCAAGCATTAACGCAATCACGACTGCGATTCGCACCTCCTGGAATTGCGTCGCTCAAGCTATCGGCGAGTTAAAGCAAATATGACTGCCGCGCCACTGCTTGATTGAGTCACGACGTTTTCCCATTTTCATGGGCAATGAACGTATCAACCGACTTTGATAAGATCATGTCTCGAGTAGAGTGATCGAAATATAAGAAGTGTGGTGAGGCCAAGTGCAGATCAAATGCCGCACGTGATTCATAAATTTCGTAAAGGAACACTACTGGCTTGGCTAGAGGCCGACTTGGCAACAACACATCAAAGCGCAAACAGCCTGGTTCGTCCCGGACTGAAACCTGCGCATTCTCGAGCATCAGGGGCAGGAACGCAGCAACCTGTTTCTCATCAATCTCGAAAGCCACAGTAACTGCAAAGCGCTGCTCTTGGGCGCCAGGCTCTCCGTATCCGAGGGGTGACTTGGCCATCGGACTATGCCTCACCCGGCCCAGGAAGGTGGTTGTTGCGCTGTGCCGGATGCGGCAGCCAAGTAGGCGGCCTCGACCAATGCATAGGTTCTGAGATTGTCGGCGATATCGGTTGCCGCCTTCCTGCCTTCCTTGAACGACAAAAGAATCTGGCGATTGGTTTCATGAACCGACTTCTGCACCACGTGCCACGGGCGCTCCATCCACGGGCTCAGCGGATTTTCCACCGAAACCCTCCTGCTGCTCTTACCATCCGACAGAGTAATCTGATCATCAGATTCAAGGATAAGTGAACCCTTGCTGCCCTCAATCTCAATGCGCGTGTATGGGAAGGGATCCGGGTGCCGGTGCGCCATATAGGTGCATTCAACCTGACTGACCGCCCCACTTTCGTGTCGCAGCAACAGCGTGGCGGTGTCGTCTGCCCGTACCCGAGGGTTGCGCTTCTGTGTTTCGCAGGCCACGCGCGTAGCCTCGCCCAGAAACACCCTCGCCAAGTCAAGCACGTGGATACCGACATCGAGAATGACGAGACGTTC
>JANPDD010000171.1:0-4484 GCA_031431295.1 Hyphomicrobiales bacterium
TGAGGCATTCAAAACTGACCGCGATTGGAAATTCAATTGGCGAGCACGTTTATCACTTTTGGTCGCTTCGGCCAAAAGTGATCGTGCTCTAACCCCTTTTACGCGAACATGACGCAAATGAATGGCAATTCCGTCGCATTACAAAAGAATAAAGTAGGCGGGAACGGCCCCATAAAGCAGCATGGCGACGATCAACACGCCGCGCAGGTAACGGTTTGAAAACCGGGAGATCAGCAGCCCCGCCAATGCCAGAGCCAAAGCCGCCTCAAAGATGCTGAAAAACTGGCCGAAATGGGCTGGATCATCATAACTCACTGGCGACATGAATTTCCAACGCGTGAGCGGCCACAGGCTCATGTGCGCATCTTCACGGTGACAGAGAAAATCAATTGTCGTGTGCAGCAGTGCCGAGGCACTGAAGACCATCACCAAGGACCAGCGGTCAATCGCCCCGGCTGTCGCCGCCAGACGTTCACGCATGATGAGGGCCAACCCCAAAAGGCCACCCCACAGCCAGAAATTATGGGCAATGGCATTGACGATCTGCCACCCGTCTTGCCAATAGAGGTAACCGAAGATCACGGGGTCAGGAACGGCTGCAATTTTCAAGACCAGGACGATCAGCAGCATCGGCGCGTCAGGAAGAACTCCACCCAGCGCACCGATCCATGCCTTGAGGGACACTTTGCCGCCAAAAAGGGCGGCACCCATGATAATGTGAGTTTGGGTGTGCATCGGACAGGGTTTAGTGGAATTGCCAAATCGTTTGAATATCATTCTCGCAACGGAATTGACATGACCGACCTCGCCTTCAAGCCCGCTGTCGAACTTGGCCGCCTTCTCAAGTCACGGAAGCTTTCCGCCGTCGAGCTATTGGGTGAATGCCTGACCCAGTATGCCCGCCACAATGAGCACATCAACGCTGTCATCCTGAGTGACCTGACACGGGCGCGCGCCTCTGCCCTTGCCGCCGACAAGCGCATCGCCAAAGGCGAAACACTGTCTCCGCTAGATGGTGTGCCGATGACGGCGAAGGAGAGTTTCGATTGGGTCGGGCACCCTTCCACCTGGGGTGATCCCGCACTTGTCGACAACCTTCCAAAGCGCAATGCCATCGCCTTGCAGCGCATGCTCGATGCCGGGGCGGTCATGTACGGCAAGACCAATGTTTCGCTGATGCTGACCGACTGGCAGAGTTTCAACGCCATCTATGGCACGACCAACAACCCGTGGGATGTGACGCGCACGCCGGGGGGGTCCTCCGGGGGCTCGGCCGCCGCCCTCGCAACCGGCATGTCAGCACTGGAAATCGGCTCCGACATCGGGGCGTCGATCCGTAATCCCGCTCACTATTGCGGCGTCTTCGGCCACAAGCCAACCTATGGTGTTGTGCCCTATCGTGGCCACTTGCTGCCGGGAAGTGTATCGATCAGCGATATCACCGTGGCGGGGCCGCTGGCACGCTCTGCCAAAGACTTGACCGCGATGATGGCAATTCTTGCCGGCACAGAAGGTCTTGAAGCGCGGGGGCTTCAGGTCAAACTGCCAAAGCCAAAGCCGCAATCACTCAAGGAATTGCGGGTGGCGGTGAAGCTCACCAGTCTGGTGAGTGATGTGGATCAATCCTACCAAAACCGCCTCGTTGCGCTGGGCGAGTTCCTGAAAAAGCGCGTGAAGAAACTTTCCTACGAGGCTGCACCCGCATTCACCGACCAGGAGGCCTACGAGAACTTCATCACCCTGCTGCGGACAACGGCCACAAAGCGCATGTCGCCGGAGGAGATTGAAGCCGCAGTGGCGAAAGCCAAAACCTTCGCCGCCGATGACGTGGCCTATGTGCCGTTGATGACGCGGGCCTTTGCGCTCTCCCATGGGGCATGGCTCAAGGCCAACGAACGCCGCCACCAGATGTGCCACCTCTGGGATGAATTTTTCAACGACTGGGACGTGATGCTCTGCCCCACCGCCGCCTCCGCCGCCTGGCCCCATGATCAGGTGGGCGAGCGCCATGAGCGGATGATCACCGTCAACGGCAAACAGGTCTCCACCATCGACCAGCGTTTCTGGGCGGGCTATTCAGGCAATTTCTATTTGCCCGCAACCGTGGCTCCGATCGGGCTCATTCCAGCGGGTCTGCCTGTGGGCGTTCAAATTATCGCGCGCGGCTATGACGACCTCTTGGCAATCAAGGTGGCGCAATGGATAGAGGAGCAATATTACGCCTTCGCGCCACCGCCTCTTGCGGTTTGAGTGCCGAAAGCAGGACCGAACTTCATGTGGTGCCGGGGCTGGTGATTTCGCGGATGAGCTTGCGTTGCATGGCGGCACCAAAATCATCGTAGTTGTCGGCCTTCATGACGAAGTTCGCGGGCCCGCCAGCAACATTGTTCTCCAGATAAATATCAAGCGTCGGCCACTCGTTGGCGATGGCAAGGCAGTTGATTGTGATGCCACGGGCGACAATTTCATCGCGGGCCTTGGGCGTTGGCCCGCCCATGTTGTTGCGACCATCCGTGACAAGATCGATGACGCGGCGTGCCGAAGGGGGGGCCAGCGCGAAAAGTGCCGCACCAAAAAGAAGGGCGGAGGAAATGGCGGTTCCACCCTCGGCAATGGCACGCGGGCCATTGGCCATTTTCCGCCCGACGAGTTGGGCCGCTTCGGGTGTATCGAGCACCGTCCAGGGGTGGATCACGCGCTGGAAATCATTGTCGGACCATTGATAGATGATGAGGGCGATCTTCTGCAGCGGGCCCCGTTCAATGGCCTGCCAGACTTCGGCACTGGCAAGGGCATCCCCCATGCCCTGCATCTGCAGGCGGAACTCATTGCTATCAACACTGAAAGAACAATCAATGGCGAGTGCGAGGGCAAGATCAACTTCAGGGACAATACCGGGCTCGGCGGCCCAAGCGACTGCCACCAGCCCGCCTGCCGCGCCAACGCCAAACATTCTTCTGGTCAGGCGAAGGCTGGACACGGGCGTTCCCTCGCCTTTCCGGAAGTGACGGCTTGCATCCACGATCTCATCTCGTCCCTTGCCCCGCCTTGCAAAGTCTTGAAAAGTTGCGCCGCTCCCTTGACGCCTGCCATATTAACAAGGGCTGGCGGGCGATCAAGACGGATTGCGCCCACAAAACCGTGAGCTGTGCCTTCTTGACCCGCCGCTGCGGTGCGCCCACATTGTGGCCATGTCACCTGTCCTCATTGATCCGTTTGGCCGCCATGTTTCCTACCTCAGGGTTTCCGTGACGGACCGCTGCGATTTCCGCTGCACCTATTGCATGGCGGAAGACATGACGTTCCTGCCCAAGCGCGACCTGCTCAGCCTTGAAGAGCTTGACCGGCTCTGTTCCGCGTTCATTGACAATGGGGTGCGCAAGATCAGGCTCACGGGCGGCGAACCGCTGGTGCGCAAGGGCATCATGACGCTGGTTGCAAGCCTCTCCCGGCATTTGAAATCCGGTGCTTTGGAGGAGCTGACACTCACCAGCAACGGCAGCCAGTTGGAAAAATACGCAACCGAGCTGGTGCAGCATGGTGTCAGGCGGATCAATGTTTCCGTTGATACTCTTGATTCCGACAAGTTCCGCGCCATCACCCGCTGGGGCGAACTGGCCAAAGTCATGGGCGGCATCAAGGCGGCGCAGGCGGCGGGACTGGCCGTCAAGATCAATGCAGTGGCCCTCAAGGGCGTCAACGAGGCGGAGTTTCCCGAAATGATCCGCTGGTGCCATGGCCAGGGCTTGGACCTGACCATCATCGAAACGATGCCGATGGGTGACATTGATGGCGACAGGACGGACCAGTACCTGCCGCTGTCAGTTCTGCGGGCCAAGTTGATGGAGCAGTTCACCTTCACCGACATTGCCTACAAGACGGGGGGTCCGGCCCGCTATGTTCAAGTGAACGAAACCGGCGGCAGGCTTGGCTTCATCACACCGCTGACGCATAATTTCTGCGAAAGCTGCAACCGGGTGCGCCTGACCTGCACGGGTACGCTCTACATGTGCCTCGGCCAGGATGACGCTGCCGATTTGCGGGCACCGCTGCGGGCATCGGAAGGCAATGAATTGCTGCAGGCGGCCATCGCGGAAGCCATTTCGCGCAAGCCCAAGGGCCATGATTTCATCATCGATCGCCGCCACAACAAGCCGGCCGTGGCCCGCCATATGAGCGTCACCGGAGGCTAGAGTATCGCGCTCGATTGAACCCAAAATCCCACGCAAACTCCGTCACGCTTCACGCATGTGGAGCATCCCTCTTTGATCCAAGTGCGGAGTTGCGGCAAAGACGGATCACCCGCTTGCGCGGGTGATGACGGGAATTGCGGGCGCGGGTTTGCTAGACTCTGATTTCATTTGAATGATCCGTAACCGGCATTTCGGAAGTAGTTTTGACACTCTGTTGGGGAGATCGTCGGCAAGACGTCCTTGATGGCCGCTTCGACTTCTTCGACAGTCCTGCCCATGGCTTTGCGCAAG
>JANPDD010000172.1:0-5808 GCA_031431295.1 Hyphomicrobiales bacterium
CGAGCCGACATGCAAGGAAGGTGCGGTGCAATCGAATCCGATGTAAGCAACGATCTCACGGTCTTTTGCCAAGGCATCGAGGCCACCCAAGTCGGAACACTGGTGGATGAAGCCCCGGGAGGCGAGGATGTTGAGAAATTCAGAATTGGGCGAACTCATGATGGCGCGCTCATAACACAGGTGCGCAACGTGTCAAAAGTTCTGAACGCACTGGGGCTCATGTCAGGCACATCGCTTGATGGCATCGACGTGGCGCTTGTTGAAACCGATGGCGAGGCCGTGGTGAAGCGGGGCCCGGCGCGGACTTTTTCCTATTCTGACGCGCAGCGCGACCTCTTGCGGCAAGCACTTGCAGCGGCAGTTGGCGTCACGGACCGCACGGATCGCACAGGCATTCTCGGCGAAGCGGAGCGACAACTGACAGCATGGCACGCTAAGGCAGTTCAATCATTCTGCGAGCAGAACCAGCTAAGCCTCTCAAATATTGATATTATCAGCTTTCATGGCCAGACCATAATACACCGCCCGGAACTGCACTTGACGGTGCAATTGGGTGATGGGCAAGCCTTGGCCAAGGCGCTTGGCGTTGCTGTGGCTTATGATTTGCGTGCCGCCGATGTGGGCGAGGGCGGCCAAGGCGCACCTTTGGTGCCGATCTACCATCAAGCTTTGGCCCAGTCACTTGAACCCCGGCCAGTTGCTTTCGTGAATATCGGGGGCGTCGCCAATGTCACCTGGATTGGTGCGGACGGCAGGCTTTTGGCTTTCGACACAGGCCCCGGCAACGCGCTGATTGATGACTGGATCAAGCAACACACAGGTGCCACGCGCGACGAAGGCGGCAAGATTGCGTTGTCAGGACGGGTGGACGAAGCGAGTGTCGCGCAATTTCTGGGCGATGGGTTCTTCGAACGGCCGGGTCCAAAATCGCTCGACCGCAACAGCTTCGCCGGTATCAGCCTTGCTGGCTTGTCGCTGGCAGATGGTGCTGCAACACTCGTAGGTGTTACAGCCCGCGCCATCGCTGCGTCCCGCACCCACATGCCGGAACCTCCAAAATGCTGGATCATCTGCGGCGGCGGCCGCCACAATGCAGCGATCATGCAGGCCTTGCGCGACCTTCTGCCCGATGTCCGCGATGCTGATACATGCGGCTTCAATGGCGACAACATGGAGGCCGAAGCTTGGGCCTATCTGGCGGTGCGCAGTGTGAAGGGGTTGCCGTCGTCTTATCCCGGCACCACGGGTGTCAGCCAGGCGCTGACAGGCGGTGTCGTCGTCAGACCTTGAGGCCGAACCACTTGAGAACGCGCCCGTCAATGATCACCAGCGCCAGGCCGATGATGAGCGCACCAAATACCTCATGCCAGGACAGCCGCTCGCCCAGCACGAGATAGCCGAGAAGGATGGCCGATACCGGAACAATCATCGTCACCAGCGAAACAAATGATGGTCCCGATCTTGCGATGATGCGGAAAAATATGAGGTACGCAATGGCGGTGGAAAGCACCGCCAGCAGAACCAACGCCACCCAAGTCTGTTGTGAAGCTTGGGCAAATTGAGAAGGCTCGGCAAACAGCGCCACCACAACGACCATGATGATGCTGGAAATGGTAAGTTGGCAGGTCGCGGTTGTCAGCGGCGGCGTGCCTGTCAACCACAACTTTGACCAAGGTGCAGAAAGCCCGTAGGTTAGGGAAGCCAGCACCACGGCCAGAATGCCAAGGGTTTGAACGTTGAGATCGCCCAAGCCTGAGCCTTTCAGGACCAGCACACCCACAAAACCGATCGCAATCGCCACGGCTTTGCGCCGTGTTATGCCTTCAAGCCCCGCCATTGCCATGAACAGCACGGCAAACATCGGTGTCGTCGCGTTGATGACGGAGGCAAGCCCGCTGCTGATATGGTGCTGGCCCCAGGAAATGGCGATGAAGGGAATGACGTTATTCATGAGCGACATGCCGCCACTGGCGATCCACGTCTTTGCGTCGCGGGGCAGTGGCCCTTGCACAATAAGATGAACGGGAATGAGAATCGCCGCTGCAATGCCAACCCGCGCCAGCACGATGAGCAGTGCTGGCAGTTCCTTCACGGCAATGCCGACGAACAGGTATGAACCACCCCAGATCACCGACAGGGCAAGCAGAAGGACCCAGGATTGTGTGTCGATTCGTGTATCGCCGATGATGCGCCGCCTATCGGATTTGCGGCAGCACTAGTCCCGTTGCGCGTGTCACACCACCCGATAGCCGGGCAGACCAGCCCGACAAGACTCTCACGTCTCGCGCGTCAGCCGCTTGTCCAGATAATCGGCACAAAGCTTGGTCAGCTCCTCAACCTTTTCCTGGAAAAAGTGGTTGGCACCGGGAATGACCTTGTGTTCGATGGTGATGCCCCTTTGCGTCTTGAGCTTGGACACCAGCGTGTGCACCGCTTCGGGCGCGGTCACCGTGTCTTTCTCGCCATTGACAAAAAGCCCGGATGCCGGGCAGGGCGCCAGGAAGGAGAAATCAAAGTGCTTGGCCAGTGGCGCCACCGAAATGAATCCCGAGATCTCGGGTCGCCGCATCAACAGCTGCATGGATATCCAGGCGCCGAATGACACACCCACGATCCAGCAGATTTTGGCTTCGCGGTTGAAGGACTGCAGCCAGTCCAGCGCCGAAGCCGCATCGGAAAGTTCGCCGGCACCATTGTCAAAAACACCCTGGCTGCGGCCCACGCCCCGGAAATTGAAGCGCAACACCGAAAAACCGCGGCTTTGGAACATGCCGTAAAGGCCATGAACGATGGGATTGTTCATGGTGCCACCAAACGTCGGGTGGGGATGCAGCAGGATGGCAATGGGAGCGCCTGTCGCCTTGGCTTGATGGTAGCGGCCTTCGATCCTGCCCGCAGGGCCGTTGAAAATCACTTCTGGCATGAAAAATCCTGTTTTGTCCGCTTCGCGGGGGAGTTGCGCACTGGCAGCGCGATAATCTTGACTCCCGTAGTCGGATTACGTATTGATCTTAGAACAGTTCAAAAGAACCGTTCCGCACCCCGTGCTCTCTGCTGGCGCTTTAGCATGGAGGCAGGGGCAAAAAGCAAGTCTTTCGTTAGGGTTGAGGGCAAAGCCCCATGAAATTGAGCACCAAAGGCCGCTATGCCGTGATGGCCATGATTGATATTGGCCAGGTCGGCCGTGACGGCGGTGTGGCGGGCCGCGACATCCTTCCCGTTTCACTGGCGGAAATTGCAGACCGGCAGGACATCAGCCAGGAATACCTTGAGCAGCTCTTCGGCAAACTGCGCCGCGCCGGCCTTGTGACCAGTTCCAGGGGGGCTGCGGGTGGCTATGTGCTGGCCCGCCCGGCAGCGCAAATTCTCTTGGCCGATGTCATTCTTGCCGTCGATGAACCCTTGCGCGTCACCCGCTGCGAGGGCGATGCGGTCGAGGGCTGTGTGAAGGGTGAGCGCTGCTGCGCCCATGATCTCTGGGCCTCACTGGGCCGCCAGATGATGTACTTCCTCGAATCAGTCACGCTTGAGGACGTGGTGGAAAAGCGCAACCTCGCCCTGGCAGCGGCGATCAAACAGGCGAAGGACCGCGCGCCCATGGCCGGGGCGACGCCGTGAGAGCCTATCTCGACCATAATGCCACAAGCCCGCTGCGGCCCGCCGTGCGTGCGGCGATGCTGGAGGCCATGACATTGGGTGGCAATGCCTCGTCGGTTCATGCCGAGGGCAGGGCGGCGCGCAAACTTCTCGACGATGCCCGCGAAACCCTGGGCTTTGCACTTGGCTGCCTGCCGCAAATGATCGTCTTCACGGGTTCCGGCAGCGAGGCCAACAACATGGCGCTGCGCGGCGTGGGGGCGGAACTTTTCCTCGTCTCCGCCATTGAACACCCAAGTGTGCTGGCGGCTGCAAGGGCCTCCGGCAAGACTGTCGATATGATTCCAGTGACCCGCGATGGCGTTGTCGATGTGTCGGCGCTGGACGCCATGTTGTCCGGCCCCAACGTGCTGGTCAGCATCATGCTGGCCAACAATGAAACGGGCGTGGTCCAGCCCATTGCCGATGTCGTGCGGCTGGCCAAGGCCAAGGGCGCGCTGGTGCATGTCGATGCCGTGCAGGGCTTTGGAAAAATCCCGGTGAACTTTGGCCTCATTGGCTGTGACCTGATGACAGTTGCGGCCCACAAGGTGGGTGGCCCGGTGGGCATTGGCGCATTGGTCATTCGTGACGGCCTGGTGGTTGAACCGCTGATCCACGGCGGTGGACAGGAATTGCGCCGCCGCGCCGGCACAGAAAATCTCAGCGCCGTTGCAGGCTTTGCCGCCGTTGCACAGGAAAAATTCCTGCAAACCAAAGACTTGCAGGACACGCTGGAATCGTCACTGGAGGATGTGGTGGTGCTCGGCGCTGGCGCCAAACGTCTGCCCAACACCACCTGCTTTGCCATGCTCGGCATGAAAGCGGAAACGCTGCTGATGAATTTTGATCTTGAGGGTGTGGCAGTATCATCCGGCTCGGCCTGTTCGTCCGGCAAGGTCGCCCGCTCCCACGTGCTGGACGCCATGGGCATTGCCCCCGAGATTGCATCTGCTGCCATCCGCGTCAGCCTGGGCTGGAATTCATCCGCCGCTGACGTGCAACACTTCACAACTGTTTGGAACAAACTGCGGGCCCGCCATGCGGCGCGTCGCGCTGCCTGAGGAAACCATGGCCGATCTGGATACCATCGAACTGGTCAAGGACATCGAAGTCGACAAGTACAAGTACGGGTTCGAGACCGACATTGAGAACGACCAGGCCCCCAAGGGTCTGGACGAGGACATCGTCCGCTTCATTTCCGCCAAGAAAGGCGAGCCCGCATGGATGCTCGAAGGCCGCCTCGAGGCCTATCGCGTCTGGCAAACCATGACGCTACCGACCTGGGCGAGGGTTTCCTATCCGCCCATCGACTTCCAGGACTTGCACTACTATTCGGCTCCGAAATCAACGCCTGCGCCCAAGAGCCTGGATGAGGTTGATCCCAAGCTTCTCGAAACCTATGCCAAGCTCGGCATTCCCCTGAAGGAACAGGAAATCCTGTCAGGTGTGAGAAAGCAGGGTGAGAAGAGCGATCTGGATGGCGAAAGCGGTGGCGAGTATGCCTCCGGCAAGGTCGCGGTCGATGCCGTGTTTGACAGCGTATCCGTTGTCACCACCTTCAAGGACGAACTGAAAAAGCACGGCGTCATCTTCTGTTCCATTTCGGAGGCACTTCGCGAACACCCGGAACTTGTGAAGCAGTATCTTTTCTCGGTGGTGCCGCAAGGCGACAATTTTTACGCCGCCCTGAACTCCGCCGTCTTCTCCGATGGCTCGTTTGTCTATGTGCCGCCGGGTGTGCGCTGCCCCATGGAACTCTCCACCTATTTCCGCATGAACGCCAAGAACACCGGCCAGTTCGAGCGCACCCTGATCATCGCTGACAAGGGCGCCTATGTCTCCTATCTTGAAGGCTGCACCGCACCCACACGCGATGAAAGCCAGCTTCACGCCGCCGTCGTTGAACTGATCGCGCTGGAGGATGCCGAGATCAAATATTCCACGGTGCAGAACTGGTATCCAGGAGACGCCAACGGCAAGGGCGGCATCTATAACTTCGTCACCAAGCGCGGTGATTGCCGGGGGCGGCACTCGAAGATTTCCTGGACCCAGGTTGAAACCGGTTCGGCCATCACCTGGAAATATCCGAGCTGCATTCTCAGGGGCGACGATTCACGCGGTGAATTCTATTCAATCGCCATTTCCAACGGCCGCCAGCAGGTCGACAGC
>JANPDD010000173.1:0-1891 GCA_031431295.1 Hyphomicrobiales bacterium
CAACGAGAAACGCTTCACTTACCACTCGGGGCGGCTGGGCGGCGACGCAACACTGTTCACCGATCCGATTCACATCCCCGTGAATTACGATTACATTTTTGCAAAAGATGCCCAATAGACATGCATGAAGGCTGGCGCTTCCGGTCATCCCGGAGGCGCCATGTGTTCGAATGAAACACCAACACAATCACACCATCCATCAGCATCAATGCCACTTCGGCTGGAACAAAGACAATCCGCCGCAGGCGCGCATTGTGTCAGGCCAGTCAATAGAATTTCACCCGGTCGATTCCTCTGGCGGACAGTTGACAGCAAAATCCACACTGACCGATCTTGCCAAACTGGACTTCGCCAAGGTGAATCCCGTTGCCGGTCCGGTCTACGTCGAAGGCGCAGAGCCCGGCGATGCAATCAAGGTGACCCTGCTGGAGTTCGGGCCGTCCGGCTGGGGCTGGACCGCCAACATTCCGGGCTTCGGATTGCTCACAGACCAGTTCAAGGACCCAGCGCTTCACATTTGGAAGTATGATTCGAGATCTTTGGCTCCCGCCATGTACGGTCCCGGTGGCATAGTGCCTTTAAAGCCATTTTGTGGAACGATCGGCCTGGCGCCTGCGGATGCGGGCACACATTCCATTGTTCCCCCTCGCCGCATGGGTGGCAATATGGATATCCGCGACTTGGCGGCGGGAACGGAGCTCTACTTGCCGGTGGAGGTGGCGGGCGGCCTGTTCAGTGTTGGAGACACGCATGCGTGCCAGGGCGACGGTGAAGTCTGCGGCACCGCAATCGAAAGCCCATGCTCACTTGCGGCGAAGTTCGAACTGATCAAAAATGCCAATCTCCCATTTCCCCGCTTTACGACGCCGGGTCCTGTATCGCGCCATCTTGATGCCAAAGGCTACGAAGCCACGACAGGCATCGCACCGGATCTGATGGAGGCTGCCAAGGCTGCTGTCTCCGGGATGATCGATCTTCTCTCGAAACGCTACAACATGAACGCCGTCGATGCCTACATGTTGTGCAGCGTTTGCGGTGATTTGCGCATCAGCGAAATTGTTGACATGCCAAACTGGGTCGTTTCCTTTTACTTCCCGCGAATTGTCTTTGAATGAGCAATACTCCTCTGCTGCGCGTAGAAGGCCTCAACGTCAGTTTTAACACAGATCAGGGCGCTGTTCGCGTGATTGAGGATGTGACGTTTGAAATCGCCGGGGGCGAGACGCTGGGTCTTGTTGGAGAGTCAGGTTGTGGCAAAAGCGTGACGGCGCAAACCATCATGCGGCTGCTCCCCAGTCCGCCGTCGAAGGTCGATTCGGGCCGCATCATTTTTGAGGGTAGTGATCTTTTGGCGATGTCGAACCGCGCGATGCAGCAAGTGCGCGGCAATCGACTGGCGATGATTTTTCAAGAGCCAATGACCAGCCTCAATCCGACGCTGCGAATCGGGACACAGATTGCCGAAAGTCTGCTGCTGCACCGTGCCATGAGCGAGACGCAATCGCTGCCGCTCATTCATGAATTGTTGCGCAAAGTCGGCATTGGCAGTCCCGAACGCAGACTTGATCAGTACCCGCATGAACTCTCCGGCGGCCTGCGGCAGCGTGTCATGATTGCCATGGCCATAGCGTGTAGCCCGAAAATGCTGATCGCCGACGAACCCACGACCGCCCTGGACGTTACAATTCAGGCGCAAATCATCGATTTGCTGCAGACTCTGCAAAAGGACCTTGGCCTGTCGATACTGCTGATCACCCACGATCTCGGTGTTGTCGATGAAATGTGCCGCAATGTGGCGGTGATGTATGCCGGCCGCATCGTGGAGAAAGGGAGCACTGCAAGCGTGCTCTCCAGGCCAAAGCATCCCTATACGGCGGCACTGATCAAGTCG
>JANPDD010000174.1:0-2994 GCA_031431295.1 Hyphomicrobiales bacterium
ATACTGGGCATACGCGCCGGGTGTGTAATGGCCGTACTGGCGGTGGCCCTTGGTCTCGTCCCCATAGTTCAGGCAGATGTTAAACCGCCCCGTCAGGCAGTTTCGGCAATACCCGCAGCCGCAGTGTGAAATGGCACAGACGCGGTCACCTTTGCGCCACCCCAGAGCTTCGGCTCTGTTGCCCATCTTCACAACTGTACCGGACCATTCATGGCCGGGGACAAACGGAAAGTCTTTGGGCCAGAAGCCGGGAAAATCACCGTTGATGATGTGCGGGTCGGTCCCGCAGATAAACGTGGTATCTACCTCGCAGAGGACCTCGTCATCCCGGGGCTCGGGAACCGCGATTCTTCGGATTTCAAATTCTCGCGGCGCAGTGAGAACAAGCGCATCCATATCATCGTCGATGGTTTTCACTTATCATTTCTCCGTTCGGCAATTTTCAGGTTGGGCGCGCAATGTCGTCTCCCTGCATCGCGAGGTTGACAGCCCACGACGCGGGACATGAGGTCTTCCCTGATTTTCTTTTTCAGATCGTACGCAGCAAATGGTGGCATCCGCCGATTCAGATGGTCATTGCGCTATTACCACAATTATTGTACCCTGTAAATCAACTTGCTCAAAGTGCTACCAAACACTTGTTATCTATCGCAGCGCAGTGAGGGGGCGACTTGGTGACGGCGACCCCAAATCAATGATTGGAGAAGTGATGACGGTCAGCATTGAATGTGTATTGGAGTGCGACAACCACCTCGGCGAGGGCCCGGTCTGGGACGTTGACGAGGGCCGACTGTATTGGCTCGATTGCACAGGCCCCCGTTTTGGAAAGAAGGCTGTTTGGCGCATGGATCCCAAAACCGGAAAAGTCGAAAACTGGGATCTTCCAAAGGATATCGGCGCGATGGCACTGCGCCGCAGAGGCGGCGCCGTAGCTGCAATGTGTGACGGATTCTATTTCTTTGACTTCGACACCGGCAAACTGGATTTAATTCAGGAGGTCGATGCCGAAATTTCCCGCACCCGCCTGAACGACGGCAAAGTTGACCGCCAGGGGCGGTTCTTTGTCGGCGGTATGGACGACAAAGAGGAACTGAAAAACTGCGGCCTTTGGCGCCTCGACGGCGATCTGAGTGTCACCAAAATCGATGACGGCATAATGTGTGCAAACGGTCCGTGCTGGAGTCCTGACAACAAGACCTTCTATTTGGCCGATACGTTTCAGAATGAGTTTTGGGCCTACGATTACAACATTGAAGACGGATCGCTTTCGAACAAGCGGGTATTTGCAACCACGCACGACGATTTAGGCGTGGCCGACGGATCAACGATCGACGAAGAGGGCTATCTTTGGAACGCCCAGCTGATCAGTGGTGACCTGGTCCGCTACGCACCCGACGGGACGGTTGAACGCCGGATCGGCATGCCAGTTGCCAACATTACCAGTGTCATGTTCGGCGGGAAGGATCTCGATGAGTTGTATGTCACGTCCATGGCGCGGGTAAAGCATCCGGCGGTCCATGATATGTTTCAGGTCCAGAGCAAACCTCAATTTCTTGCCGGCAGCCTATTTGTTGTCAGAGGGCTTGGCATTCGTGGATTGCCAGAACCCCGATTTGCAGGATAGTCGCGGTGACGGCACCGGGACTGTCAGGAATCTTGTGCGGGGGCCGGTGGGTCTTTCAATTACCCACAAATCTGGCTCCCATGGTTGCACCCAATTCGATATCCATGGGTCGTGACAAGCCCTTCCGCATGACCATATTGCCGGGTGGAGGATCGCTTGCGCGCGCGAGATACCCACAGAGCCTGGCGATTTTCGTGAGGTAGTGGGGCAGTGTCTTTGCTCTCGCTGGGCTTCTGCCGGTGTTTCCCACAAGATTGTCGAGGAGCGTGCTTTTTCATATCGGTGAGAACAAGTTTGGGGGATGTGTTCTGTGTTGCTCGATTCATCATCGTCATCCAGAACACCCGCCAACTCAGGATGCAGAAGACCAAAACAAGGTTCGACAAGCGTTGAGCGGTTCCGGGCTTTGGGTCTTCGGCCCTGCAACCCGATTTCAATATCTTGTGAAACACCTCGATCTTCCAGCGCATGGCGTACCAGTTCAGTTTTTCGATGGCGTCTCTGTTCGAGCAGATGGGCAGGCCGGTGATGAGTTTCCACTCAATTGGTTTCCGGTTTTTCGGCGCGCCGCGTTCTTGGGCATGGATCACCGTAAAGTCCAGCGCTGCGTAGCGCCACGAATGCGGTTGCGCAAAACAGGTTCCTTGAGCCATTTGGAACGCGAGAAGATATCTCGCAGCCTCGCTGCCGGGTTCAGTTATTGCTCTATTGGGAAGCTGCTTGGACTTGCCCCATCGACGATCAGTCGTGAGGTTGCCCGCAATGGCAACCGCAAAACATACCGGGCGATGAGCACTGAGAGTAACGCCTTGCAACGCAGCATTCGACCCAAGCTCTGCCTTCTGGCAGTGGCTAAGTATTGCAGATGCTGGTGGCTGAAAAGTTGAAGTGCCAATGGTCACCGCAACAAATATCAGGATGGCTGAAAGCCGAACACCCGAGAGATTGGACAATGCAGGTGTCACATGAGACGATCCATAAAAGCCTGTTCATTCAGGCCCGTGGCGTTCCCAAGAAAGAACTTCTGGCCCATTTGCGCAGCCGTTGGATCATGCGGCGTGGAAAAACACCTTGCACGAGCGATCAAACCAGAGGTCGGATTATTGACGCCATCTCAATCAGGGATCGCCCAGCCGAGATTGAAGATCGCGCCATCCCCGGCCATTGGGAGCGTGAACTGGTGAGCGGTGCCAAGAATACCCACATTGCTACACTGGTCGAGCGGACATCACGATTTGTCATGCTGATTCGACTAGACTCTGATTTCATTTGAATGATCCGTAACCGGCATTTCGGAAGTAGTTTTGACACTCTGTTGGGGAGATCGTCGGCAAGACGTCCTTGATGGCCGCTTCGACTTCTTCGACAGT
>JANPDD010000175.1:0-4295 GCA_031431295.1 Hyphomicrobiales bacterium
TATTCCGGCGCGTTCCATGAATCTCCCAGACAGAATGAGCGCCACGCCGGAATATCGCGGTTTGAATATCCCATTCTCATCCTGCTGGCGAGCCTTGGCATGATGATGATGATTTCGGCGAATGACATCATCTCGCTCTACATGGGCCTCGAACTGCAATCTCTGGCGCTCTATGTCGTCGCCGCCATCAACCGCGATGATGCAAGGTCGTCGGAAGCGGGGTTGAAATATTTTGTCCTTGGCGCGCTCTCTTCCGGCATGCTGCTGTATGGTGCCTCGCTCGTCTATGGCTTCACGGGCTCAACACAATTTGCCACGATTGCGGCCTCCTTGCAGGCCTCGGGATCCAGCCTTGGCATCATTTTCGGCCTGGTCTTCATCGTGGCAGGCCTTGCCTTCAAGGTTTCGGCGGTTCCGTTCCACATGTGGACACCCGATGTCTATGAGGGCGCGCCCACGCCCGTCACCGCATTCTTCGCCGCCGCCCCCAAGATTGCCGCCATGGCGCTGTTTGTCCGTGTGCTGACGGGTCCCTTTGCAGCCATCGTTCAGGACTGGCAGCAGATCATTGTCTTCGTCTCCATTGCCTCCATGGTGTTGGGGGCCTTTGCGGCCATCGGCCAAAGCAACATCAAGCGCCTGCTGGCCTACTCGTCGATTGGCCACATGGGCTTTGCCCTGGTGGGCTTGGCCGCAGGCAGCGAGGAGGGCGTGCGCGGCGTCGTCATCTACATGCTGATCTATCTCGCGACAACGCTTGGCGTTTTTGCCTGTGTGCTGGCCATGCGCCGCCAGGGCAAGCAGGTGGAAGCCATTTCCGATCTTGCAGGCCTCGGCCGCAGCAACAAGGGCCTTGCCTTTGTGTTCTCCATGCTGATGTTCTCGCTCGCCGGCATCCCGCCGCTCGCCGGTTTTTTCGGCAAGCTCTTCGTCTTCATGGCAGCCGTCAAGGCGGGGCTTTGGGCCTTGGCGATCATCGGTGTCGTCGCCAGCGTCATCGGTGCCTATTATTACCTCCGCATCGTCAAGACGATCTACTTTGATGAACCGGTGGAAGACTTCGATACGCTGGATGGCGAGGTCAAAACTGTCGCCTATGCTTCCGGTGCCTTTGCCGTGTTGTTCATCCTTGTCGCCCAACCGCTGCTGGCTCTGGCGGACCTTGCGGCAAAGTCGCTGCAATAAGCGTGTGATCGCCTCCGCTCCCATCCGCCACCACATCTCAATCGACTCGACAAACCTCGAAGCAGCGAGGCTGTCCGCAGCCGGTGAGCGAGGACCCTTGTGGATCGTGGCCGACGAGCAGACGGGTGGCAAAGGCAGGCTTGGCCGGACCTGGCACTCGCCACCGGGCAATCTTCACACGACACTCCTTTGTTCGATTGACGCATCCCCGACGGTTGTCCCGCAACTGGGCTTTGTTGCAGCTCTTGCCGTCCATGATGTCGCCAGCGCCTTTACGGGTGCTGATCGTGTATTCCTCAAATGGCCCAATGACTGCCTGGTCAACGGGGCCAAGGTCGCGGGCATTCTTTGCGAGGCATTTGCGTCAAACCCCACAATTGTCGCCATCGGTTGCGGCATCAACGTGACTTCAGCACCTCAGGGCTTGCCCTATCCCGCGGCGACGCTTGCCGGCGCCAGGGTGGAAGATGTTTTTTCCGCCTATCGTTCCGCGCTGGAAAAGCACATTCAGTCATGGGATGCTGGTGCGGGGTTTTCACGCATTGCGGCGGCGTGGCGCAGGCATGCTATTGGAATCAATGACGGGGTATCGGTCGTCAATGAAGGCAAGGCTTTGCACGGCACCTATCGCGGGATATCAGGGGACGGCGCGCTGCTCCTGGAAACGCCGGATGGCTTGCGCCAAATTTACGCTGGAGATGTGAAAATACCTTCGCTGCTTCAGATGAGAAACGGGAAGACATGAAATCCAAAAAACGCAAGCATCAGGGCGACGGCCTGTTTCTGCTGCCACTTGGCGGAACCGGCGAGATCGGCATGAACTGCTATTGCTATGGCACAGGTCCGGCGGATGAGCGCGAGTGGCTGATGGTTGACCTTGGCGTCAAGTTTGGCGGCGAGAAGGAACCGGGCGTTGACGTGGTGTTGCCGGATGTCGGGTTCATCACCAAGAACAAGAACGACCTTGCAGGTCTCGTCATCACCCATGCCCATGAAGACCACATTGGCGCCGTGCCGTGGCTGTGGCCACAGCTTGAATGCGACGTCCATTGCACACCCTTCGCCGCCGAACTTCTGAAACTCAAGCTCAAGGAGCACGGTCTGGATGGCGATGTGCCAATCATCATCCACCAGCCGGGGAAACCCTTCAAGGCCGGTTCCTTCACTGTCGAGTATGTGGAGGTCACCCATTCCATCCCGCAATCCCATGCGCTCTACATCAAGACCGGGCAGGGCAAGGTTCTCCATACCGGGGACTGGAAGATCGACCGCACGCCCGTTCTCGGCAATCCGTTCAACGAAAAGCGCTTCATCGACATTGGCAATGAAGGCGTGGATGCCCTCGTTTGCGATTCAACCAATGTGCTGCGCGAGGGCGTCTCGCCATCGGAGCGCGATGTCGCCGCCACCCTGACGGAGATCATCGGCCATGCCAAAGGCCGTGTGGCCGTCACGACATTCGCATCCCACGTCGAGCGCATCACTTCGGCCGTGAGGGCCGCGCGGGCCAATGGCCGCGAGGTGGTCATCGCCGGCCGCGCCATGCGCAACACCATCGAGGCGGCGCGCAACTGCGGCCTGCTGGAAAACACCGGCGCGTTCCTCGATGAAGGCGAGTTCGGATACCTGCCGCAGGACAAGATCATGCTGCTGTGCACCGGCAGCCAGGGCGAGCCCCGTGCGGCCATTGCCCGCATCGCCGAGGACAGCCACCCCAACGTGGCGTTGGAGAAGGGTGATCTCGTCATCTTCTCCGCCCGCACCATTCCCGGCAATGAAAAGGAAGTTGGCGCAGTCATCAACAGTCTGGCCAGGCTCGACGTTGACGTGATCACGGCGGACGAAGCGCTTGTCCATTCCTCCGGCCACCCCCGCCAGGGCGAGTTGAAGCAGATGTACGACTGGGTGAAACCCCGCGCCGTCATCCCCATGCATGGTGAGCCGCGCCACCTGCGCGCCCATGCCAAGTTCGCCAAGGCACATGGCATTGCCGAAACCCTGGTGCTGGAGGATGGCAAGATCGCAAGGTTGGCACCTGGCCCTGCGGCAATTGTTGATGAGGCACCAAGCGGCATCCTGCATGTGGATGGCAACCTCATCGTGCCGGGGGAAGATGGCCCCGCCAAGCAGCGCCGCAAGCTCTCCATTGTTGGCATGACCATTGCGAGCGTGGTGGTGGATGACCGCCACGACCTTGCCGACGATATCGAGATCATCCTCGACGGGGTTCCGGGCACACTTGCTGGCATGCTGGAACAGGCCGCCGAAAAAGCCTTCACCGCCTTGCCGAGGCCCCGCCGCAAGGACGACGCCAATATCGAGGACGCCATCCGCGTCTCGATCCGCCGCGCAGCCGAGGCTGAATGGGGCAAGAAGCCGGTGGTGAAAGTGCTTGTGGTGCGGGTTTAGCGCATCCTCCGGCAGCCGCTGCGGCGCGCTATAATGCACGAATCATGAGCAAACACGTTCCCCCACCCCCGCAGAAGCCGCCTGGAATCGAACCCGTCGAACTCAAGGATGCGCTCGAAGAGCGTTACCTTGCCTATGCGCTCTCGACGATCATGCATCGAGCGCTGCCGGACGTGCGCGATGGCCTGAAGCCGGTGCATCGAAGGCTGTTGCATGTCATGCGGCTGTTGCGCCTTGATCCCGATGCGGCGTTCAAGAAGTCCGCGAAGATCGTGGGTGACGTGATGGGCGGCTATCACCCCCATGGCGACCAGTCGATCTATGATGCGCTTGTGCGCCTCGCGCAGGATTTTTCCGCCCGTTATCCATTGATTGATGGCCAGGGCAATTTTGGCAACATTGATGGCGATGGTGCCGCCGCCTATCGCTACACCGAGGCCCGCATGACAGATGTGGCGGGTCTTTTGCTGGACGGGATCGAGGAAGACACCGTCGATTTCCGCCCCAACTATGATGGCTCGGTCCAGGAACCCGTCGTTCTGCCGGGCGCCTTTCCCAATCTCCTGGCCAATGGCGCCACGGGCATTGCGGTTGGCATGGCGACCTCCATTCCGCCCCACAATGCCGCTGAACTTTGTGATGCCGCACTTCACCTCATCAAGTTCCCCAACGCCGGGGTTGAGAAACTGGCGCAATTTGTC
>JANPDD010000176.1:0-9126 GCA_031431295.1 Hyphomicrobiales bacterium
CATATGTGGCATTCTCCCCAATGCCAATAACCTCACGGTTACACCACTCTTGGGACTTGTTTTGCCTGTTGTGCGGCGGCGACTATATTTCTTGACTTTTATCCTACTATGCGACCTCAACGCCTACCTCTCGCCACCGAGGTTCCGCTCCCTAGGAAAATCTTTCACTTTCCTCTTGACATTTTCCCATCATAGGCCTATATTCCCCGTGATGGTTCTGGAATGGAGGAGATCAGTGTCGCGAACTTGTCGAACCTGCCAGAACCACGTGCAGCGCCTGCAGACTGTGGCTCAAGTATCCACAGTCTCCGGGAGCCGGAGGGGCGACCCCGGGGTACTACGGCCCCGGCGCGCCTTGGCGCAGATCATCCACACCAGGCTGTCTGACGGTTCACCCGTCCTGGAGTACAGCCGCCCGTGGCCCTGTGAGAGCAAACCCGAGGCCCAAACCGCTGCGTCTTCTTCACAAAAGACCAAAGCATTTCAATTTCTTGCGAAAGCAGGCCGAATTGAAAGGCGAGGTGCAAAGGCTTTAAGCCCAACACCGGTTCTATCTTTCTTTCTCTCTAGCTACAGGCTTGAAGCCGGCGCGGGACATTCTCCTCCGCTCTTTTTTACCCAGCGAAAGTTCATGTGCCGAAAGGCGGTGCCACCGTGAGGGATCGACCCACCTCCTATCGCTCGCTCACCCCGTGGGATGGTTTCACCCCGCGCGACAAGCCGCGCAAAACTCCGCTCGCCGTCTGTCCGCACACCGCCTGCCGCCGTGCCAAGGCCTGCATCCGCGCCACCGAGGACCTTTATTGCCAGCGTACCCATTTGAGCGCCTCTGAAACCCGCCGGACAGTCAAGCGCGCGCCCACGGCCGCCTAGCCACTCTTGCCGCCCAAGCCCAGCCTCAAGCAGGTGACGGCTCTCCGCATCCTTACCGATCATCTGCTTGAGGAAGCCCACGCCCGCAGCGCCGAGATGACGGCCCGCTGGAAGCGCGGCGACTTCGACCACCTCTATGGCAAATACACACCCAGGGGTGCCCTCATGCAGCCCCTGCCCCTTGCGTATGTGGACTTGCGGTGAAAGCGCCGCTTGATTGAAACAAAAAGGGCAGAAGCAAAAGCCCCTGCCCTCATTTCATCCGTGGGCGGATTGATTATTCCTCGCCCTCGACATCTTCTTCCACCATCTTCTGCAGGTCTTCGCGGCTCGTGTCCTTGGTGGTCACGGTCGCCCTGCTGACGATGAGGTCAACAACCTTCTGCTCGAAGATGGGGCCGCGCAGTTCGATGAGGGCGCCGGGGTTCTTGCGGTAGTGGTCATAGACCTGCTTTTCCTGGCCGGGGAACTGGCGCACGCGGGCAATGAGCGCCTGTTGCAATTCCTGCTCATTCACCTGCACGGCTTCCTTCTCGCCCATGGTGCCAAGAACGAGGCCGAGGCGCACGCGGCGTTCCGCAATGGCGCGGTATTCCTTGCGGGCGTCATCTTCGGTGGTGTTCTCGTCGGCAAAGCTCTTGCCCGCCTTGGTCATTTCATTGGTGAGCGCTGTCCAGATGCCGTTGAATTCGGACTCGACGAGGCGGAGCGGCAATTCGAACGCATATTGCTTGTCCAGCGCATCCAGCACATCGCGCTTCAGCTTCATGGCGGTCATGCGGGCCAACTCCCGCTCAAGCCCGGACTTCACCATGTCGCGCAGTGCGACAAGCGTTTCAAAGCCCATGCGCTTGGCGAACTCATCGTCCACCACCGCCGCCTTGGGCGCTTCGATGTTGGCGATGCGCGTGTCGAACTCGGCGGGCTTGCCGGCGAGATCCTTCACCGCATAGGTTTCGGGGAAGGTGACCTTCACCAGCACATCATCACCGACCTTCCTGCCGATGAGCTGTTCCTCAAAGCCGGGGATGAACTGGTTTGATCCCAATTCCAGCGGAATGTCAGAGCCGGTGCCGCCTTCAAACGCCTTGCCGTCAACCTTGCCGACAAAGGAAATGGTGGCGCGGTCGCCCTTCTCCGCCGGGGTGCCGTCGCTTTTGGCTTCCCATGTTTTCGACGATGACGAAAGGCGCGTCACCGCTTCGTCGATCTGGGTGTCCGACACGGAAACAACGTGCTTGGTCAGGTTCAGGCCTGCATAATCCTGCAACACGAATTCGGGGATCACTTCGCTTGAGACATCGAAGGAAAGGTCCTTCTTGCCGTCCATGATCAGGTTCACTTCGTCTTCCGCCTCGGGCAGCTTCACTTCGGGCTGGTAGGCGGGTTTCAAATTGCGGTCGGCGAAAACGGCGCGGGCCTGGTCGTCGATTGTCTTTTGCACAACTTCAGCCATGACCGACTTGCCATAGAGGCGCTTCAAATGATCGACGGGAACCTTGCCGGGGCGGAAACCCTTGATCTGGGCCTTGCCCGCCATGTCCCTCAGGCGGGCGTCAGCCTGCTTGGCCAGTTCGGCGGCATTCACCACCACCTTGAATTCACGCTTCAGGCCGGCGCTTGCGGTTTCGGTCACGTTCATGGTTCTGTTCTTTCTGTCTCTGTCATTGCCCTGTGGAGGGCCTCTGGCGCAAGCGGACTGGTGCGGGCGGAGGGACTTGAACCCCCACGGGTTTCCCCACAGGAACCTAAATCCTGCGTGTCTGCCAATTTCACCACGCCCGCGCATGCCAGCGGCCCAAAGGCCCAGGGTCATTGTGGGGGCGATTTGGTCGGGCGGGCTATAGCAGACGGGTTTTGCCGGGGCCAGAGGGAAAAGTCAGCACAGATGGCTTGAGTGTGGCGTCCGCTTTCATATATTATCCTTTAGTAGGAATATTTCCTTGACGTTGGCTCCTTGATCTGCCATATGCCGGGAATGATGTTCCTGCTGCTTCTCACCACCCCCGTCACTCTCTGGCCTCATGCGCCGAGGCGAATCCACCCGTGTTGGCCGTTTTCTTTAACGGTGCGACCAGCAGTCGGGATCGTCGGAATTGCCGGGGGACAGGCCGATGATGTCACCTTCGGTGGTGACGCCAAGTCCCAGCACCGTGCGGTTGGCGTAGGCGAAATAGGCAACCACCTGGTTGATCTCGAGGATCTGGCCATCGTCAAACCCAGCGTTCCGCAGTTTGTCGATATCTTCTTTCTGCATGGACCGCGCATCGCGGGTAAGCTTGCCGGCATAGCAAAATGCTGCCTGTTCGCGCAGGTCAAAGGCGTCCTCAAATCGCCCCGTGTCAATGGCTTCGCGCATGGCGTTGGCGCGGGCTTCATCCGCCAACAGCCGTTTGAGACCGGCGAAGTGGTGGTCCACGCAATAGGCACAGCCATTGAGGCTGCTCACCAGCACACCGAGGGCTTCCAGAAACCATTTCGGCACCGTGTTGGCGGAATGGTGCAGCACATATTTGTAAATGGCCATGTGGCCATCCATGGTGTGGGGCCTGAGACTGTGGGCCAGCATGATATTGTCGACGTTGTTGTCAGGCCCTTTGATGCGGTCATAAAGCTGCTTCAAGCGGCCCGTGGCGTCGTCATAGGCAACTGTTGCGATCCAGGTCATGGCATTTCCTATTCCTCAGTGTTGGCCCGCTCCCGCGCGATCTGGCCAATGCGACACGATGATGCCAACGGCAATCGCCGCTGCGCCACACCAAACAGGAAGCGGGTAGGTCTCGCCAAGGAACAAGAGACCAGCACCCAACCCCACGGCGGCAGAGACGTAGCCGATCTGGCTCAAATAGGTGGGCCCGCCCACCCATTGCAGGCGGAAGAACACCAGAAACATCAAGCCGGAGATGAGGATTTGCAATGCCGCAAGCCACGGCATCCGGGCCAATTGCGCGAATGTGCCAGCACCATCAACCGAAAGCACAAGCCCCAGCAGAACGATCCCCGAGGTCAGCGTTGTCGTTGCGGCCATGCGCAGCGGCGCCATGCCATCCGGCCAATAGGCCGTGCGATAGACATTGCCGAGGGCAAGCGACACGGGCGTCAAAAAGGCAAGCAGCAACCAATGGGCATCGTCGCCGAGGTTCAGGCTGTCGCGGGCGAACACAATGGCCATGGCGCCGACAAAGCCAAAAGCTACACCCGACAGCAAACGCGCGTTTGGCGGCCTGACGCCCAAGAGCAGTGACAACAGGGCGGTGAATACAGGCGAGAAGGCAAACATCAGCGAGGCAAGGCCGCTGCCGATTCTTGGAATGGCTGCAAAAGTCAGCACATTCGGAATGACATAGGCCAGAAGGCCGGAGACAAGTGCAAATGGCAGGTGACGCATGTGCCAGGGTGCGGGATCAAGGCGCGCACTGGCGATGGCAAGAACGAGGCCCGGCCCCATGGAGATGATAAGTGACCAGAGCAGAGGACTCGCACCCGCAGCAGCGGCAAACTTCCCCATGGGGAAATAGAGCCCCAGCAGAAAACCCGTGGACAGGAGCAGGAAAAGGGGATGGTTCCTGAGAGGCAAGATCGCTGCTATTTCATGCGCTCGCGCAGTTTGCGCAAGGCTTCAGCCGTGGCCTGATCAGCAACGGCGATGGCGGCATCCATGTCGGCTGCGGCACCCGCCAGCTCGCCGCGCTTGAAACGGTAGGTCGCCCGGATGACAAATACTTCGTAATCTCCGGGACTTGCGGCGATTGCCTGATCAAAGTCCTGAAACGCCCCCAGCCAGTTTTCAAGGACAATCTTGGCTTCGCCGCGCCTCGCATAGGCGCGACCGAAATCGGCTTTCGCCAGAACGGCGATGGTGAAATCGGCAATCGCCTTTTGCGGCTCACCAATCTTGAGCAGTATGCGGCCGCGCTCGTAGGCCGCCCCGGCATGGGCGGGATCAAACGCCAGCGCCGCATCGAAGGCCGACATGGCGGCAACAATATCCATGGCCTGAAGTGCCGCCCTGCCCCGCAAAACAGCATCATCGGCAGGCGCTGCAAATGCAGGGGGTGCCAGCAGCAGCAGGACAGCAACTCGTTTCAAGAGGTGAAGCATGGCATCATGCTAGACATGACTGGAATGGCTGACAAGCGTGCGCTGCAGATTGACGGCAGGCAGCAGAGCGGGCAGCAAGGCCACATGAGCACCACCCAGGAACCACTCACTGCAGACGTGGAGCAGAAGTCCGCGCATGCACTCTAAGGCCTTCATGGCACTGACCTTCACAACGCTGGTGTGGGGGGTCTCGGCGGTGTTCGTGCGCTCGTTTTCGCTGGCTGCCGGGCCGCTTGATGCCCTGATCATCCGCACCGCAGCCGTCGCCATGCTATTTGCGCTGGTGCTGGCCGTGACGACCGGATTTCATGTCGACAGGCGCGACTGGCCGCGGCTGTTGTTTCTGTGCCTCGTTGGGGTTGGCGGCTACTATGCCTTTTCGGTATTTGGCTTTGCCTACGCGCCCGCCGGCATCGGCATGCTGATCATGTCGACCCAACCGCTGCTCATTGCGCTCCTCGCCAGTCTGGCTGGAACAGAAAAGCTGACGGGCATGACGATCACCGGATTGTTTGTCTCATTCGGCGGCTCTGCGTTGCTGGTCGCAGGCGACAACACGGGCAGCACCGCAACAAGCGCCGCCGCGCTGGCATTCGGGTGCCTGCTGATCTTTCTTGCAGGTGTTGTCTGGTCGCTGTTCGTTGTTTTCGGAAAGCCGCTGATCGTGCGTTATGGCGCGCTCAAAATCACCGGGCTTGGCAGCATGGTGATCGCTCCACCCATCCTGATGCTGACATCCGTGCAGCCATTGGGCGCTGCCCCGCTGGAAACAATCGCCCGGCTTGACGCCCATGCGTGGATGTCCCTCGCGTTCCTGACAACAGTCAGCGCCACGCTTTCACTGGTGAGCTGGAACTATGCGGCAGGCATTCTCCGCCCCAGCCTCATGGGTGCTGCGCTTTACGTGGTGCCGGTGCTGGCCGTGTTTTCGGGGTGGGCGCTCCTGAATGAGCCTGTAACCACGCATATTGTCTTGTCCGCTGCCGTTATCCTTGCCGGAGTGGCGATTGCACAGATCAAGACGCGCAGCTCTGCAATTCCGCAAGGCTGATGCCAAGATGGCAAGTGTCTTCGGCCTATAACACCGAAAGCAAATCCTCCGCCGTTGGCTGCCTGGCGCACCGGCTGCCCGCATCCGCATGGAGCCAGGCACCGGTGCAGGCGGCAGTAAAACCATCCATGCCCTGGGCCAAGAGGCCAGTGATCACGCCAGCCAGAATATCGCCTGAGCCGGCTGTTGCCAGTTTTGCCGTGGCGTTTGTGTTGACACAAGCCCTGCCGTCGGGATGGGCAATCACCGTGTCTGGCCCTTTCAACAGGACGACGGTGCCCGAGATTCTGGCCGCATTGCGCGCGCGTTCAACCTTGTTGTCGTGATTGCTCGATAGGCCCTTGAAAAGGTGTTCGAATTCTCCCTCATGAGGGGTCATGACCGTGGCGGCGGCGCGGGCCTTTATGGCCTTGAACAGCGGCCCAGGTGTTTTTGCAAAGACCGTCAGGGCATCGGCATCAAGCACCACGGCAACAGAAGATTTCAGCACCGCCAGAACTGTTGCCCGTGTCGTGGCCGAAACGCCCGCAGCAGGACCGACACAGACCGCCGTAGTGCGCCTGTCCGCGAGCAGAACTGGCAATTCCTTTGACGGCTTCAGCATCAACGCTGTGGTCTGGGCGGCGTGGACCCGCAGGGCCTTTTCGGGGCCCAGAATGCTCACCAAACCGGCCCCGCTTTTCAGGGCAGCCACGGCCGCAAGCCGCGCCGCACCGGTTGCGAATTCCCCGCCCGACCAGACCAGCGCATGGCCCTTGCGATGCTTATGGGTGACAGCGCCATGAACAGGCAATTGCGGCTTTACATTCTCCCGCAGCATTGAGTGGAGTGAGGCAATGATTTCAGTACTGATGCCGATGTCGGCCACCACGACTTCACCGCACAGGGCCCGCCCGGGATAGAGAACATGGGCGGGTTTTTTGCGCATGACGATGATGGTGAGATCGGCTTTGATTGATGCGCCTCTCGGGTTGCCCGTCAAACCGTCAAGGCCGGATGGAACATCAATGGCGACGACAGGCACACCCCGGGAATTCACCCGGTCCGCGATGTCTTTCGGGAAATCACGGTTGAGGCCGGCGCCGTAGAGCGCGTCAATGATGAGTTCGGCGTTCGACAGGTCATCGCTGATTGATACTGGCCAACCCCATGCTTTCAAGTGGCGGACGGCAACGGCTCCGTCCTTGCCATTGTTGCCTGGTCCGCAGAGCACCACGGTTCGCCGGGAACCAAAGCGGCGGACAATCTCCTCCGCAACGGCAAGGCCAGCACGCTCGATCAAAGTCTCCTCGCTTATGCCAGCTGCAATGGCAAGGGTATCAGCTTGGTACATTTGCCTTGGTGTCAGTATTTCATGCATGGGCTACCATTGCTGCCAAATGGCCAGACTGTTGCAATTGCGGTGGCGATTAAACAGGCTTTTCCGCACGGAGAGAAGCGAATATCCAATAACCAAGGCCGATGGCCAAGGTGGCTGTTGCGAAGAAGCCGATGAGTTTGAGCGCCAGGCCCGATGCAGCCTCAAGGTTTCCGGTGAAATAACAGCCAGAGCCGAGGTATAGTCCGATCCAGACCAATTGCTCGCTTTCACGAACAACTGTCTGGAGAGTTAAAGGGACGCTTCGCTTTAACTTTGCTTGAGTTTGTATTCGTCGGCGTTTGGATGGACGTTAATGTTGTGGGCGGGATAGACTTTCACTTCCGGCATCGGGATATTCAGTTTTTGTATCGCCGGGGCCAGGCGACTGCCCAAAAAACTATTCATGTCCTCTGGTGATTGCCAAACGTCGGCAACATGCAAATCACCACTTTCGTCAAAACCCGCAGCGTGAAAAATCCCGCCAGCAGCAAGTTGTTGTTCCCATTTTACCTCTTTGCGGAGGGCTTCATACATCGCCTTGGTAAATCCCTTGCCCTGGAAGATAACGAGAATGGCCATGAGCTTTTCCCTTCTGTCCAGCCAGTACCCACCGGATAGCCAGCCTCTGGAGACCGAGTTTTGCGCAAATTGGCATCCATTGCAAGATCGGACCCTGGCTAATGGCTTCACCAGTGTTGCATCCCATTGACATGCAACAAGGTATGATGCCGCAAAGCCCGCGCCACCTTTCGCTGCTACCTGTAGCGCAACTTGATCAGTGAATAGGTATAAACCGCCAGGGCTGCCCAGATCAGAACAAAGGCCAGCAACTTTCCATCGCTGAAAGGTTCCTTGAAGACGAAGACGGCCAGAAGAAATACCACAGTCGGGGCCGAGTACTGCATGATGGCTATGGTTGACAGCCTGAGCCCCTTGGCCCCCAGGGCATACAGCATGAGTGGAACCGCCGTGAAGACACCCATGCCCAGCAGCAGCATCACATCGACCCAGCCGGTATCGAGAAAATGGCTTTTGCCATGCCAATCAAACCAAAGCAGCAAGAGCAGCGAGGGCGGCGTGAGAACAATGATTTCCAACAGGAACCCCGGCGTTGCCGCAACAGGAAGGGTGCGCTTGAAATAGGCGTAGAACCCCCATGTCACGGAGAGGATGAGTGATACCCAGGGGAGCCCGCCGCTTTCATAGGTCAGAATTGCAACCGCGAGCGAGGCAAGGCCAATGGCGAACCACTGTGCCCTGGACAAGTTCTCCTTGATCAGCACGGACGCCAGAAAAATTGAGAACAGGGGATTGATGTAGTAGCCCAGCGCCGCCTCCAGCACACGGTCATTGATGATGGCCCAGACATATGTTCCCCAATTCAACGAAACGAGGCCAGCTGTCAAAAGTGTCATGCCAAGGACCCGCTTCGTCACCAAAGCGGACTTGACGATGTTGGTCTGCCCCATGGCCCAAACGACCGCTGCAGAAATCGGCAAAGACCAAATTATCCGGTGTGGCACCACTTCCCAAGCGGGAATGTGCGAAAGTGCCTTCATGTAGAGGGGCAGAAAGCCCCAGATGAAATAAGCGCTGCCCGCAAAAATGTAGCCGCGTTTCGTGTCATGGTGTTCGTGACCAGCGATGGACATGGCGTACTCCAAACGCAGCCATATGCCCGTTCAAAGATGCTTCAGCCACCCGTAAACCGGCAGGTCTGTGTTGCGCCAAACGAACCGCC
>JANPDD010000177.1:0-11962 GCA_031431295.1 Hyphomicrobiales bacterium
CGCAACATCGTCGAGCGCTTCTTCTGCAAGATGAAAGACATGCGAAGGCTCGCAACCCGCTTCGAGAAAACCGCAACCAGCTTCCGCTCAATGCTCTACATCTTCGCTTTCAGGTGCTGGTGCAATTGAGTCCACACCCTAACTCGCTGATCTAACTTTTTATCCACCAAGTACTCGATGGCAGCTCGTCTTGCTATGTCCTCGGTTGGAATCTCGGCCGCAAAAGCTAAGTCGCGTTTCGCAACTAGCTCCATCGAATGCAGAAAACTTGAAAGCGAAATTATTCTCTGTGTGTCGTCGGACTTGCTGATATCTCGCAAGAGGTCCTCGATTTTATCGAGGTCGAGCCCTGTGTGACTAACATTTTCAACTTCCGACGTGGTGTATTTTTCCAGGAACTTCCTGTATTCCCAAGAAAGCCTGTTAAGTGTCACTTCCCGAAGTTCAGAAAATTTTGTCTTTTGTGGCGTGTCGGCGGAACCGAGTCTGCGTTTGAGAGCATATGAAGGTTGGTAACCAAATGGACTATCACCCAACTCTTCAATCTCCTGACTGATCCTCTCAATATCCCGCTCAAACATTGCATTGTGCCCCTATGCTGTATTGCGCCCAAATAGTCTCAAAGTTCCACCATCGACGGATTCCATTCCTCAATTCCCCAAAATCGCTCTCTCCAGAATATCCAGTCCTTCATTCAAGACGGCTTCGCTCGCCGTCAGTGGCGTCAGCATGCGCACCGTGTCGGCATAGACTCCGCAGGTCAAAATCAGAAGACCGCGTTCAAGACACTTGGCAGCAAGTGCCTTGGCACCACCGGCGTCGGGCTCGTTGCCGCCGTGCTTTGTCACAAGTTCAAAGGCGCACATGGCGCCAAGCCCGCGCACATCGCCCATGGGCATGCCTTTCCCCTTGGCCTTCACTGACTGCAGCTTCTTCATGATGATCTGGCCCTGCCGCTCGGCTTTCTGCATCAGACCCTCCTGCTCGAAGGCGTCGAACACGCCAAGGGCCGCGGCACAGGCAATGGCGTTGCCCGCATAGGTGCCGCCGATGGCGCCGGGATCGGGAGCATCCATGATCTTGGCGCGGCCCACGACGGCGGCGAGCGGAAAGCCACCGGCCAGTGACTTCGCTGCCGTCAGCAAATCCGGCTCGACGCCGTAGTGCTCCATGGCGAAGAATTTTCCGGTGCGGCCAAAGCCGGTCTGGATTTCATCGGCGATCAAGAGAATGCCGTGCTCGTCGCAAAGCTGGCGCAGCCGCTGCATCAGCTCCTTGGGTGCGATGTAGAAGCCGCCTTCACCCTGCACCGGCTCGATGATGATTGCGGCAACACACGCCGCTTCCACGTCGCACTTGAACAGCAGTTCAATGGCATGGATGGAATCATCCACGCTGATGCCCTTGTGGGCCACGGGAAACGGCACATGCCAGATGCCTGCGGGCATGGGACCGAACTTGGCCTTGTAGGGCAGAACCTTGCCGGTGAGCGCCATGCCCAGCAGCGTGCGGCCATGGAAACCGCCGTGAAACGCGATGACGTCGCTGCGGCCCGTGTAGGCACGGGCAAATTTGACGGCGTTTTCGACGGCCTCAGCACCCGTTGTCACCAACGCGGCCTTCTTGTCTCCGGAGATGGGAGTGACCGCAATCAGTTTTTCGCACACTTCGATGAAGGGCGTGTAGGGCATCACCATGGCGCAGGTATGCGTCAGCTTTTCCAGTTGCTCATAGACGCGCTTCAGCACCAGCGGGTGGCGGTGGCCTGTGTTGACAACCGCAATGCCGCCGCCAAAATCAATGTAGCGGTTCCCTTCAATGTCCCAGATCTCGGAGTTCTCGGCACGCTCCGCCATGACGGGTGCACCCATGCCGACGCCACGGGAAACGGCTTTGGCGCGGCGTTCCACCCATTCTTTGTTTGATCCGGCTTTGTTTGATCCGGCGGGTTGGGTGACGGGTGCGTTCATGACGGGTTCCTTCTCGTTGCGGCCAGTCTACGCCTGTTCAGCGAAGTCAGGCAAATGCCGTGCATGGGGCCAGTTGCGCGGGATGATATTTCCGCATATGCAGCCTTCCAACCGCAACAACAGGATGGGGATTGCACCAATGTCTCACGCAACGCTTGCTGATCGTCTCTGGGCCTCGGAACAGGGTTCAGGCCTTTTGCGCTTTGCCGCCCTTGCGGTGGCAGGCAGCCTCATCGTTGCGGCGGCGGCACAGATCACGGTTCCCATGTGGCCCGTGCCCATGACACTCCAGACACTGGCGGTATTGTCCGTGGGTGCTGCCTATGGTGCCAGGCTGGGGGCTGCAACACTTGGGCTCTATGCGGTAGAAGGTGCTGCGGGACTTCCGTTTTTCGCGGGGGCAAAATCAGGCGTGTTTGATGACAAGCTGGACTATTTCCTGCCCGCATCGTCCATGGGCTATGTGGTGGGCTTCATTCTTGCGGCCTATGTCGTCGGCAGGCTGGTTGAAGGCGGCTGGGGTGCTTCGCTCTTCAAGACTGTGCTTGCAACAGCCATTGGGGCAGTGGTGCTCTACTTGCCGGGCCTCATCTGGCTTGCCATCTGGGCGGCAAAGACGGGCGTTATCCCCGAAGGCATGAGCGCAACGCAGGCCGCGCTGGCCTGGGGCCTTTATCCCTTCATTGTCGGCGATGCGGTGAAAGCGCTGCTTGCGGGTCTTGCCGTTCCCGCCGCGGGCGCGCTGCTGACGCGCAAGTCCTGAAAAAGGCCCGCCTCGCCGCAACACGATTTCGGCTTGGTGGAAATCTGTGGCGGATGGTCGGAGTGAGAGGATTCGAACCTCCGACCCCCTGCTCCCGAAGCAGGTGCGCTACCAGGCTGCGCTACACTCCGAACTGGTGCCGTTTGCTGGTGGCGGGTTTATAGCCACAGGGCAATTGTGATGGCAAGTGATTGCGGCGGCGGCAATCGCGGGCTATAGCGGCGCAGGTTTTTGGGGCGTCGCCAAGCGGTAAGGCACCGGATTTTGATTCCGGCATTCGGAGGTTCGATCCCTCCCGCCCCAGCCAACCCCTCGCAGTGCCTGCGTTTCATTTTCCCCCTTCGGCGGCGGCCTTTTGGGCAGCGCGCTTCGTGAAACGCTCGTTCATGCGCGCTGTCGCGTCATCGGAGCCATCGTGGAAGGTGCCAAAGGCACGGTCGAGGTTGACCGGCCCGTCGCCGCCAAAATTGCATTCAAAGTATTTGTGGTGAAGGTAGTGGAAATAGTCGCCGGTCTTGGCGTGAAGGCCTTCTGTGAGCACGACGCGCTCGAAGCCGGCATGGCCCTGGGCAGGTGTGATCGCGGCATGCTGAATATGAAAGATCGCATGGATGGGATGGGATGGCACGACCCAGTGGATCAGCACGCCCGTCCAATAGAGCACGTGTTCAACGGGGTGCATGGCAAGCCCTGACACCGGACCCGGATCAACATTGTTATGGTGCAGGTAGTGCACCCGATTATACAGCGGCCCCCAATGGATGAGGCGATGGATGAGATAAAAGTGGGTTTCGCGCAGCAGCGGCACCAACACCATCATGAGGACAAAATAGATCGGGTGCCGGGAAGGCGAGACGTACGGAATGACCTCGTTGGCATAGAGCCACATGGTCACCACTTCGAAGGCAGTCCAGATTGGCAAGGCGCTCACATAGGTCCAGAACAGGTTGTCAAGCGTCTGGTTCCTGAACAGGAAGATGGGGTTGTCGCGGTCGAACCACCTGTTGGTGTACTTCCAGTCGGTGCCTTGCGCTTTTTTCCAGTGCAGCCAGCCCTGCCAGAGAAAGATGACGAGCGAGATCAGGATCATGTTGCGGAAGAAAATGTAGGCAATCCAACTGACGGCGAATGCCTCCATCTCCGCCATGGCGGGCGTAAAGTACAGCCAGGTGATGACCGGCACGGCCATGTAAATGACCCCCCAGGGCAGGAAATAGCCGGGATAGCCAAACAGATATTTCAGCAGGGCCAGCGGCCGCGGCGGCCAGACAAACACCGGTGCCAGGCGGAGGTTTTCCTCCGGTTTCCAATCGCCCCGCTTGTTGCGTTTTCCCGCGAAATGCTCAGCCATGGAACCTCCTCCGCAGTGTCAGACGATGCCAGAGGATGAGCCTGCGACTGCCGGCCTTTCCCTGGTTTTTTCGGCACGATAGCCGGATGCGCGATAGCACGCCCAGGGGTGCAGTGCGCCACCCTTGCGCTTGCGGACCTCACAGAGAAGTGCCGTCACATCGGTGTTGTAGGCTGCCTTGAGCAGGCGGTGGGCGGCCATCACATCGCTCGCCGCCTGCAGGATCTCAAGTTGTTGGCGGTCCACAATCAGGGCCCGGGCAAAGGCGCGGGTGATTTCCATGGCTGAGGACATCAGGCTTTCAATGGGGTCAGTCACATTGTGGCTCTGGTCAATCATGTAGGCCGGGCTGAAGCCAGGGGCCTTCCGGTGCTCGGCATCGACCAGTTCGTTGAAGATCAGGAACAGCCGGAAGGGATCAATGGCACCCGTGTCCAGATCATCGTCGCCATATTTTGAATCATTGAAGTGGAAGCCCGCAAGTTTCTGCGCGTGCACCAGACGCGCCACGATCTGCTCGATGTTGGTGTTGGGTGCGTGGTGGCCAAGGTCCACCAGGCACCTGGCCTTGTCGCCCAATTCAGTGGCGGCCATGAAGCTTGAACCCCAGTCAGAAATGACCGTGGCATAAAACGCGGGCTCATACATCTTGTGTTCAAGGAAGACGAGCCAGTTTCCCGGCAGTGCGGCATAGATGCTGCGCAGGCTTTCGAGATAGTAATCGAAAACACGGGCGAGGTTGGACTGGCCCGGGAAGTTTGCGCCATCGGCAATCCACACGGTCAAGGCCCGAGAGCCCAGTTGCTCGCCGATTTCAATGCATTCAATATTGTGTTCAACCGCCTGCTGGCGCGTGGCCTTGTCGGCGTGGGTCAGCGATCCGAATTTGTAGGATCGCGGCTGGCCCTTCTGGTCCTGGAATGTGTTGGAATTGACCGCGTCAAAACCAAGTTGATATTGCGAAGCTTCCTGGCGCAGCGCGCGATAGTCGCCCACCTTGTCCCAGGGAAAATGCGGAGAGACATTTGGCGTGGTGCGGGTCAGTTGGTGAATGACCCCGCAATCCTCCAGCTTGTCATGGATGTGGCGGGGTTCGCCGGGGCCGGGAAAGCGGGCAAAGCGCGTGCCGCCGGTGCCAACACCCCAGGTTGGCACGGCCACCGCATAGTCCATGACGCGGCCTACAATGTGCTCGATGTTGGTGTGACGGCGTTCGAGCTGGCGCGAGAGATGGGCATAGTCTTCATCATGGGCCGCCTGATGCTTGGCGTTGTGGCTGGCAATGAAGTCAGCGGAAATGGCGAAGCTCATTGTGCCTTACCTTGTGAACGATGCGAGATGGCCCGCATCCACATTGAGAATGTTGCCCGTGGACTTGTTGGATGCGTCGGAAGCGAACCAATACACGGCTTCCGCGATATCCTCGGGGAAGACGCTGCGCTGGAGCAGCGAACGTTTGCGGTAGTGGTCCTCCAGATCCTCCGGCTTGATGCCGAGGCTTTGGGCGCGGCTCTGGCGGAAGCCTTCGGACATGATCTTGGAACCGCGCAAGACTGCATCGGGATTGACCGTGTTGACACGAATGCCAAAAGCGGCACCTTCGGCGGCGAGCACACGGGCAAGATGGATTTCCGCTGCCTTCATCGCGCCATAGGCGGAGGTTCCGGGAGAGGCGACCATGCCGTTCTTCGAGGCAATGTAGATCATGGAGCCGGCGCAGTTCTGCCGCTTCAACAATTTGAAACCTTCACGACCAACCAGAAAATATCCTGTGCCGAGAATGGCCATCTGCTTGTTCCAGGTTTCAAGCGATGTGTCGTCGGCGGGGGCAGGGATGGCGATGCCGGCGTTGTTCACGACGATGTCGACGCCGCCAAAACGCAATGTCGTGCTTTCAAAGCCAGCAACGACTGCAGATTCACGCGTCACATCCATGCTGACGGTGTGGATCACGTCCTTGCCGTGTTTCCTGCCGAGTTCGGCTTCGACGTGGGCCATGCCATCATCATCGATGTCGGCGATGGTGACGCAGGCCCCTTCAGCCAGCAGTTTTTCGGCGATCGCAAGGCCGATGCCGGAAACACCACCGGTGACAAGGGCAACGCGGCCCTGCAAGGATTTTGGCCCTGGCATGCGTGCGAGCTTTGCCTCTTCCAGCAGCCAATACTCAATATTGAAAGCCTCTTGCTCGGGCAGCCCAATGTATTTCGAGACACCTGCAGCGCCGCGCATGACGTTGATTGCATTGATGTAGAATTCAGCGGCAATGCGGGCCGTGGCGCGGTCCCGGGCGAAAGAGAGCAGGCCCACCTGCGGCACCAGATAAACCACGGCGTTGGCATCACGCATGGCGGGAGAGCCAGGATTCTTGCAGCGCTCATAGTAGGCCGCGTAGTCCTTGCGATAGCCATCGAGCAGCGTGTCCAGCTTTGCACCATCCGCATCATGGGGAACGACAAGCGGGCGGATTTTCGTGCGCAAGAAATGATCCGGACACGAGGTGCCGAGCGGCGCCAGGGCATCCAGCTCTTTTGAGTTCACAAACTCCAGCACCTCCGGCGCATCAGTGAAATGCCCGACCTTGTGCTGTTCTTTCGAAATGCGCCCGCGGATTGCCGGCATCAACCGGATGACCGTGGCTTTGCGTTCACCCGGGCTGAGCGTTCCCACTTTTTCTCCGCCGAAGGCCGGCTTCTTGCGGGTTTCCTCCAGCCAGGCAGCGGCCTTGTTGATCATGCGCAGCGTCGTGTCGTAGCATTCCCTTGATGTCTTGCCCCAGGTGAACAGACCGTGGCTGCCGAGGACCACGCCCGACAGCTTGGGATTGGCGGCGGCAAGCGCACCGAGCTTAATTCCAAGGTCGATGCCGGGGCGCTGCCAGGGCAAATATCCCATTTCATCGCCGAACACTTTCATGGTCAGGGCCTGTGAATTTTCCGCCGCCGCAATGGCAATCACCGCATCTGCATGCACATGGTCCACGTGGGGCCACGGCACATAGGCATGAAGGCAGGTGTCAATTGATGGCGCGCGGGGGTTGAGATTGAAGATGCAATGGTTCAGCGCGTGCACCATGGCATCTTCCTGGTCGAGGCCCCTGTACAGTGATTTCAGGCTTTCGAGCCTCTGCATGTAGAGGGTGGCAAAGCCATCCAACTTCATTGATCCAATATCGCCGCCTGAGCCCTTGACCCACAGCACAGCCACATCCTGGGCGGTGAGCGGGTCCTTGTGGGAGACCTTGGCAGAGGTGTTTCCGCCTCCGAAATTGGTGATGCGGAGATCGGCACCGAGCAGATTTGAACGATAGAGCAAGAGCTCCGGCTCATTGAGGTTCTTGGCGTGGGCGTCGTCCCACAGGGAATGGAGCAAGAGGTCATTGGCCATGGTGGGCAGACAATATGCTCATGATCATTCATCGTCAAACCAATTGGATCATATATGCGCGGTTTTTGCGCTGCATCATGCTTTTGCGTTGCACAATGTTGAATTGTTCTTGACCATTATGAGCGAACGTGAGTAATTTTGAGCATGCACGAGAGAGAGCGCTGGCAAAGGATTCTGACGATGGTGCGCGAACGCCGCGTCATGCGCGTTTCTGCGCTGCACCGGGAAATCGATGCCTCACCGGCGACACTGCGTCGTGACTTGGTGAAGCTGGAAGAAATGGGACAGCTCAAACGCGTGCATGGTGGCGCTGAAGCCATAGAGGCGGCCCAGCAGTCACACTTGGCCACGCGCTCGTTCGGCATCAGCCAGACCCTCAACGCGGAGCGCAAGCGGGCGGTGGCGCGGGCGGCGTCCGCGCTGTGCGGCGACGGGGATTCCATCATCATCAATGCAGGTTCCACAACCTGGTTCATGGCGGAATTCCTGCGCGAGCGGCGCATGCAGATCCTGACAAACTCAGTCCCGATTTCCCACGAGCTGATTGAAACGAGCGAGAACCGCATCGTGCTGCCGGGCGGCGAGGTATTCCGCGAACAGGGCATCATCCTGTCGCCATTCGATGAAGACGCCATTCAGCATTTCACCGCCTCAAAGATGTTCATGAGCTGTTATTCGATTTCGCAGATGGGCATTGTCGAAGGCGATCCGCTGATTGCGCGCGCGGAAGCGAAACTGTTGTCACGGGCGGATCAGCTCATCGTGCTGGTCGACTCGTCGAAGTTCGAGCCGCGCGGCAGCATGGTTGTATGCCAGTTGTCACGCGTTCACACCCTCATCACCGACGACGGCGCGCCGGCCCCGATGCTTGATCTCATCAGGTCCCGCGGCGTCAATGTCGTTGTGGTGCCTATGGAAGAAAACCAGAAATCCCGGAACGCCGCTTGAGGCATTCCGGACACTCAAAACAAACAGGGAGGACTACCATGCTGAATTTGAAAACAATCGCGAGGCTCGGTTGCGTTGCTGCCGTCGCCTCGACACTGATGACGGGCGTCGCTTTTGCCGATGCCATGATGGCGCAGAAGGGCGGCACCGCCAATCTGGTGCTTTTGCCCAAGTTCCTTGGCATCCTGCCGTTCGACCAGGCAAACCGCGGGGCTGAGGAAGCCCACAAGGAGCTCGGGAACAAAGGCACGTTGCAGTACATTGGCCCGACGCCCGAGAATTCCGTGGCAGGCCAGATTGAAATGTTGACCACGGCCACCACGCAGAAACAGGCGGTCGTCATGCTTTCCAACAATGCCGGAGACCAGATCGCCGCCGCCGCTGAGGCAGCCCAGGCCGCTGGCACCAAAGTTGTGACATGGGATTCACCCATTCCTTCCGCAAAGGGTGAATCGGTGTTCGTTGCGCAGGTGGACTTCGGCTCCATCGGCGTCGTCATGGCCGACATGGTGCACGCGCTTGCGGGTGGTTCAGGCGAGTTCGCGGTTCTCTCTGCGACGCCCGATGCCGCCAACCAGAATGCCTGGATCGAGGCCATGAAGAAAACCCTTGGCGATGCGAAGTACAAGGATTTGAAGCTGGTTGATGTGGTCTATGGCGATGACCAGTCCGAGAAATCCTACAATGCCGCGTTGGCGCTGGTGGACAAGTATCCCAATCTGAAAGTCATCATGGCACCGACGACAGTCGGCATTGCGGCAGCCGCCAAAGCCATGCAGGATGAAAAACTGTGTGAAAAAGTGAAAATCTCCGGCCTTGGCCTTCCCGCAGAAATGGTGAGCTACACCATGAACGGCTGCGCACCGGAATTTGCCCTTTGGAGCTTTATTGACCTCGGTTATCTCACTTACCAAACAGCCTATGCGTTGGCGACAGGTGCCATCAAGGGCGAGATCGGCGAAGAATTTGCCGCAGGCCGCATGGGCAACTTCAAGATCGAGGCCGACCCTGGCCGCGCCGGTGCCAAGCGCATCTTGATGGGACCGTTCACGGTTTACAACAAGGGCAATGTGGAAGCGGCATCGAAGTAAGGCTGGTTCGAGCATTTGCCAATCCTTCCCTCTCCGCTCACGCGGGGAGGGAAGACGGCAAGAAGCCTCAAAGCCCAATGTCCCAGCCCATTCTGGAATTGCGAAAGATTTCCAAAAGTTTTGCCATGACCGCAGCACTGGCGGACATGTCATTTTCTGTCGAGCCTGGCGAAATTCACGCCGTTGTGGGCGAGAATGGGGCGGGGAAATCAACCCTCATCAAGATCATGACGGGTGTGTACCAGCCTGACGAAGGCGATATGCTGTGGCAAGACCATCCGGTTTCCATCCCCAACACACAGGTTGCGCAACGCATTGGCATCGGCGCAATTTTCCAGGAACCCATGGTGTTTCCTGATCTCGATGTGGCGGAAAACATTTTCATCAGCCATCGCAACAAGGGCAGGTTGATGGACTGGAAGAAGCTCTATGCCGAAGCGGACGTGCTTGTCCGGCAACTGGGCGTCGACTTGGATGTGCGCCGTCCCGCCAGTGGTCTCACCCTGGCGGAGCAGCAGACAGTTGAAATCGCGCGCGCCCTTTCGCTGGATGTGAAACTTCTCATCATGGATGAGCCGACAGCTTCCCTTTCAGCCCATGAAGTCGAGAAGCTGCTCGCCATTGTCCGGACGCTGAAAAGCCGCGGAGTCTCGGTTCTCTACATTTCGCACCGCATTGACGAGATTTTCGTGATCGCGGACCGTGTCACCGTGTTGCGCGACGGCAGGCATATCTCCACCAAAGCGGTCGCCGACGTCACACGCGAAAGCCTGGTCAAGGACATGGTGGGGAGAAACATCGATGTCTTTGCCGTCAAGAAACATGCCAACGCATTCGGAAAACGTGTTCTTGCCGTGCACGGCCTCGGACGTGCAGGGGTGTTCAGTGGTGTCGGGTTTGATGTTCATGCGGGCGAAGTGCTGTGCTTTGCCGGCCTTGTTGGCGCTCGCCGCACCGATGTGGGGCTGGCGCTCTTCGGCGTTGAACCCGCAACCGAGGGAACAATCGAGATTGATGGCAAGCCGGTCACGGTAAACGGCCCCCGGCAAGGCATGGCACAGCGCATTGCCTATGTTTCGGAAGACAGGCGAAAACTGGGACTGGCGCTTCCCCTGCCGATTTTCTCAAACATTTCGCTGCCGAGCCTCACGTCCTTCATGGGGCGGTTTGGCTTCATTGACAGGCGTGCCGAGGACCGTGCCGCCGAAGCCTATCGCACCCAACTGGCCATCAGGTCGCCTGATGTCAGCATTGAAGTGGGGAAATTGTCCGGAGGAAACCAACAGAAGGTGATGCTGGCGAAATGGCTGCAAACCAAGCCACGCATCATGATCTTTGACGAGCCGACACGCGGCGTTGACGTCGGTGCAAAAGCCGAAGTTCACAATATCATCCGGCAGCTCGCAAAGGACGGGGTGGCGATCATCGTCATCTCCTCGGACCTGCCCGAGGTTCTGGCGCTCGCTGACCGCGTGCTCGTCATGCGCGAGGGCCGCCAGATGGGGATTTTCCCGATCGAAGACGCCACACAGGAAAACATCATGGCACTCGCCACCGGCCAAAACGACAAGAAGGCCGCCTGATGGCGATTGCCATGCGCCATTGGCACCCGCAGACGCTGCGCCTTGTGGCGCTGGCGCTGGTGCTGGCTATCACCGTCCTGTTTTTCTCGTTGCAGATCGACAATTATTTTTCGCCGCGCATGCTTGGGCGGATCTCAACCAGTGTTGCCGTGATCCTGCCCATTGCCATTGGCCAGGCCATCGTGGTGATGACGCGCAACATCGACCTTTCCGTGGGGTCGCTGGTTGGCGTTGTGGCCTATGTCTGCGGGGATTTTCTCTCCGGCCACCATGGCCTTCCGCCGGCAGTATTTGTGCTGTTGTGCCTTGCGGTCGGTGGGCTTTTCGGGGCCATGAACGGGCTTCTCGTTGCCTATGGCCGGGTCCCGTCAATCATCGTCACGCTCGGGACATTGGCGCTTTATCGCACATTCCTGGTTGAATACTCGGGCGCACGGACCATCACCACGGCCAGCCTGCCGCAGTGGCTGGTGGAGTTTCCATCCCGCACCCTGTTTTCCGCTGGTGCATTTGAAATCCGCAGCACCGTTGCCATGGCGATCGTCGCCACCCTGCTTGCCTGGTTCACATTGTCGAGATTGCGGGTGGCGCGGCAATTCTACGCCGTCGGTTCCAATCCCGATGCGGCCGTCTTTGCCGGCATCAATTCGGCGCGGGTGGTCTTCTGGGCGTTCGTCATCAGCGGCGTGATGGCGGGGCTTTCAGGTTTCATTTTCCTGGCGAAGTTCGGCAATATTACCGTCGTTGCCGGGATGGGCTTCGAGCTGAAATCCGTGGCCGCAGTTGTCGTGGGCGGTGTCAATATTTTCGGGGGATCGGGCAGCATCATTGGCGTTGTTCTGGGCACCGTGCTCGTTGACACAATCGAC
>JANPDD010000178.1:0-3838 GCA_031431295.1 Hyphomicrobiales bacterium
TTACAGTCCCCCCCCTTTGCCACTCGGGACACTCTCCCGAATCGCGCCATGGAAACAGCAATCAGGCCCGCGTTTTTGCGGGCCCTTTCGCGGCGCGGTGTATGCCGCCCACCCGGAGTCCTGTCAAGCGCAAGGCGACACTGCGGGCTTCCGGACTACACCAGCTTTTGCGCGGACATTTGTGTGTTGCCACGCAAAACCAGAAGAAGTGCAAGCCCGGAATAAAATGCCGGCTCCCGCCAGACGATGGGCAGATAGCCATCCCAAATGGCTTCCGCCTCCCCAAAAGCAAAGGCACCTGCCGCTGCATGAAGCGGGCGCGAAAATCCGCCCGCCGCCGAGATGAACAGCACCTTGAGACCGTAAGTCAAGCCGGACCCAAACGACATGTTGCCGAAATAGAGCACCGCGAGAACGCCGCCGATGGCCGACAGTGCACTGGCAACACTGATCGCCAGCACAATGACGCCATTTGAATTCACGCCGCAAAATGCAGCGGCCCTTGCATCATCGGCAACAGCCCGGATGCTTCGCCCCAGGCCTGAGCGGCCGAGCCACACCTCCACACCCGCCAGCAGCACGCCGATGAGGCAAAGGTTGAACAACTGCATGGCGGAAATGGAAGCTGCCCCTTCCCCCCAGCCAAGTTGCACACGCATCTGCATGACCGGCGCCAGCCACAGGTCACGCCCGTCGGCTCCCAGGCGCACGGCTTCCATGAGGATGATGGCAATCGCCAGTGTCGCCACAATGCTCATGTTGGGAGAGCGACCGACAAATCGCGGCAACACCTCGCGCGCCAGCACCAGGATCACGATTGCCGTCAGCACAGCCGCGCACACCACGCCAAAGCCAAGGGCTGCAGCAAACGTGAAGACCATGGTGTGATAGGCAAGGCTCGCACCCATCACCAGAACCTGTCCGGAAAACGCGAACACGGCGCCATGCGCCAGGTTCGAACGCTTCGTCACCGTTTGCATCAGGACGTAGCCATAGGCCAGCAATGCGTAGAGCGCGCCGTTGTGCAGCCCATTCGACAGGATTTGCCAGAAATAGGTTGGGTTGAACGCCATGTCCCTCATTCTAACTTGCAAAACAGCAATTACCAGTTATATTTCAGGCCATGTTCCAGTGGAATGCACACCGCTTTTCCGGCGGCCGTTTGGCCCTGGACGTGACCAACACAATTGTCTGCCGGGGTGACCCGATAAGGCGCGCAGATCGCTTCGCCCAACCGGAAAACATCGAGGTATTTGCCAGCGCCGCAACCGCGTTGCGCAGCGCCGAAGTCGGCGGCATGGCCATCACAGCGCCCGCAAGCGATAACTCCATTCGCGCATTGCTGCATCTGCGGGAAACATTCGATGCCTGGTTGCGCCCTCGCCTGGAGGGCGCCGCAGAAAACCAGTCTGTGCTGGCAGCCCTGTTTCGTGCCTGTGCCGGAGCAAGTGAAGACACGGCTGAATGCCCTGGCACAATCTCGCTTGGTGCAGCCACCGCACGATCCGCCATGGGCTTCTTCGACCCGCACCTGGTCATGCGAACCCGCATCTGTCCCACCTGTGACTGGTTGTTTGTGGACAACAGCAAGAACCGCTCGCGCCTGTGGTGCGACATGAAAGTCTGCGGCAACCGCGCCAAGGCCCGCGCCCACTATGAACGAAAGCGCCGGCGCGTGCTGACCTTGGAGGATGGGCGATGAGCAACATCTGGAAATGGCCATGGACAAACCCCGCACTGCTGCTCTTGCTGGTCATGCTTGGGGCCTGCAAGGATGAAGCGCGCCAGGGCTATGTGGAACTGACGGGCCGCATCATGCTGTTCAATCCCCGCCTTGTAACGGCCACTTACGTGGTCACACTGGACAGGCTCAGGGACATTCCCGAAGGCTCCCGCGTCATCGCCTGGTTCGACAATCCCGCAGGCGGCGACAAGCTGCGGATTGAGCAGAAGGTCTGGCCGGATGCGACCAGGATCGCGATTGAAAGTGCGCCGCTGGACTGTGTGCGCAAAGGTCGAGCCTACGCATTTTCTGTCCGGCTGGTGGGACCATCAGGCGAAGACCTGCAGCTTGTCGAGGCATCAATCACCTCGACACTCGACCAGTCCATCCTGCCCGACGCGCCGCTGGTGGTGGGGCCTGCCTATGAGCCCAACCCTGCCCTCAAGGGTGATCCCGCTGGCAAGATCAAAGGGCAACCTGCCCCAGTCTGCCCAACATGAATGTTCCACCTGGCCAATCGGCCCTTTCGCAAGCCTGGGCTCACGCCTATAGCGGCTGCCCATGAGCACGCCCCCCAGAAAATCTTTCGGCAAGCACCCCGGCAAGCATCCGGCAAAACCGTTCGGCAAACCCTTCGCGCGCAAACCGGGCCGACCGGAGAAACCCGTGCCCACCACACTGAAAGGCGACCAGCCAAGGGCGTTGGCAACGCAGCCTAGTCCCGGCAATGACCTGATCCATGGCATTCACGCCGTCGCCGCCGCCCTTTCCAACACCGCCCGCAAGCCCGTTCATCTCTGGGCCACGGAAAACGGCTTCAACCGCCTGAAAGCGGATGGCGTGTCTCCCGCGATCACGCCGGAAATCGTCCATCCGCGCATTCTCGACCACATGCTCACCGGACAGGATGCCGTGCATCAGGGCGTGGTGTTGGAGGCATTGCCCTTGAAGCAGCCCCGCCTCGACCAACTGCCGCGCGATGGCCTTCTCGTCCTTCTGGACCAGGTGACAGATCCGCACAATGTCGGTGCCATCCTGCGCTCCTGCGCTGCCTTCGGTGTCACGGCACTGGTGACCACGGCGCGCCATGCGCCCCATGAAACCGGCGTGTTTTTCAAGGCCGCATCGGGCGCCTATGAGCTTGTGCCGGTCGCCCGCGTCACCAACCTTTCCGCCGCCATGGAGGAATTGCGCGGCTACGGTTTCCACCTTGTCGGGCTGGACAGTGCGGCTGAGGCAAGTTTGGACACGGTTCCCAAGACAAGACCGCTCGCCCTTGTATTGGGCGCCGAAGGCAAGGGCCTGCGCGAAAAGACCCGCGCCACCTGTGACATCGTGGCGAAACTGGACATGCCCGGCGCCATCAAAAGCCTCAACGTCTCCATCGCCACCGCAGTTTCACTTTATGCCCTGACCAGGCCAGATTGATGATTTGGAACAAAACCAAAAAGGAGCCGGATAGATCGTCTCCATCCGGCTCCTGTCGCCGTCCCGAATACAAGATTCGCGGGAACACCAATTCCTTTAGGCCCGACCGCCCCTTGTGACAACTGCCCAAACCTGGCCAGACTTGCCCAGACTTGAGGGAGCCCTCCGCAGCGGTTGCAGTCTTCTTGCCAATTGGCCTATGAGGTGCGCAGAAACGCGCCGGGCTTGAATCGGTAGCGTTTGCCACGCCGGCTTAGCTCAGTTGGTAGAGCACCTGATTTGTAATCAGGGGGTCACAGGTTCGAGTCCTGTAGTCGGCACCAATATTTTCAATGTCTTAGAAGCCGTTGAGGCGACCTGCGCTTCCCAGAAAACGCGATTGGGAAGCGCATGGGAAGCAACGTGCCCTCATTATCTTGATCAATGATGCTAGCGCAACGGACGATCAAATCGGAACGATTTGAGAGAGGAAAGTTGCGCTAAACGATTGAATTTACGAGCATCGTTGCTGCGGTCAATTGATGTTTCTGATTCCAATTGACCGCACGATGCTCTAACAGGTTGTTGAAAAACGCTTCGATTTTGGGATGATATGTGATTCACTGTTGCTGATCCAGCAGGAGTGATTTGCGATGCGCGGACGCGATGATCAGTTTGATGGTTTATTCAGCTACGTGGGGCTTGAGA
>JANPDD010000179.1:0-2879 GCA_031431295.1 Hyphomicrobiales bacterium
ACGGCCTGACCGACCCACGGCAGAACCTCGATCTGCCGCTTGATGTCACTGGCCATCAGGAAGGCAAAATTGGGCGAGCACCAATAGGTCGGCAGCCGGAAACTGACTTTGACCGTCGCAGCATTCGAAACATCAGTGTCGGTGATGGACACCCCCGCGATTAACCCCAATTCGGGCACGGGGTCATCCAGGTCGGGGGCCAACACCCGATCAAGCCGCGCCCATACCTGATTCAATGGGGCGTCGTCCAAGGCAAGGGGCGCGGTCATCTTCATCACTCCGCAGCAATGGCTACCGGGTTCTGTGAGAACTCGGATTTGCGCGCCTTGATGTCGATATTGTACAGCCGCGCCGCATTCAGGCCGAGGATCTTTTCCTTGATCTCGTCATTCAGCAGGACACCGCCACTATCGGCCGAAATATCGTCGGGGATCTGGAATGCCCAGAACTTCTCGACCAGCCACTTGGGTGTCCAGATCGCATAGTCCGAACCGAACAGGATCTTTTCCGGCCCGATCCAGAACAGCAATTCGGCAATGACCTCGGCAAAATAGCGCGGCTTGCTGTGAATGAACGGCAGGGCCACGGCCAGCCCCGCGTAGACGTTGGTTTCCTGCGTTGCGATCCAGCAGAAGTCGTCCAGACGCGGCAGGCCGGCATGTTCGACAATCCAGTTCAGGTTCTGGAAATCGGTTGCGGCATAGTCCACGTCATGGACATCGAACGCATCCTTGTTCAGCGGGATGATCGTCGGACCCTTGTGAACATGGATGTTCTTGATGCCCAGCTTGTCACACAATTCAAAGCACTTATAGGCATCCGGATCGTTCAGCTTCCAACCCTTTGAGGACCCGTTCCACTCGGCGGTGTACATCTTCACCCCCTTGATGTCGTAGGTTTCCTTCATGAAGTGGATGTATTCCAGCGCCTTTTCACCGTCGCGCGGATCGAAGGAACCGTTGACGATAAAGCGATTGGGATACTTCTTGGCCACCGTCGCATTGCGTTCGATCGTGTTGAAACCGTTCTTGTAGAAATCCTTGAGGTAGGTCGAATTCAGGATGGCGATATCATCCGGCCCGTCGATGAACAGATCGTTGTACAGATCGGCTTCGGTGTATTTCTCGAACTTCGACTTGGCCCACAGCTGTTCCTTGGGGCTGAGGTTGGTATGATAAGCATAGAAGCATTCGATGAACTGTTTTCCGTGGATATTGGCCTGATTTTCCGGGCTGCCATCCCAGAAATGGGTGTGGCCATCGACCACGAAAATCTCTTTGCCTTCTGGTGTCACAAACATCGTGGTTGCCTTTCGTATCGTTGCGCTCTGGCGCAGGGAAATGGGGTGGCGCGGAGTTTCCTCCGCGCCAGTGGATCAGATGAATTCCAGCATCTCGTTCATGTCGCCGAACAGGATCACCGTGTTGTCATCCGTACGCACCATGCGGCCGTAATGGGTGGAGGAGTTCACTTCGAAAAGTTCCGCGGTCATTTCACGGCCCAGATACTCGCTGATCTCGTCCATCTTGAAGATCAGCTTGCCGTTGCCGTCGATGCGGATCAGGGCGGGGTTATAGGTGACCGTCACCCCCGGCTTCTGGTCCATGAATTCAGCGATGGCGCGGGCCTCGACCGAATCCGACATCGTCACACCGCATTGATGTGAAACGGTTTTCTCAAAGGTGATATCCTTCATCGCCTTGAAGATGTTGTCGTGGGAATTATCGCGTGCAACGTTTGACATGGTGTCTCCTTTCAGCGGGACAGGTTGAGTTCGCCAAGGATCTTGGCGAAGCGCTCGGCCGAAACCGCCTGCGCCTCAGCAAAACTGACCGGCTTGGCATGGGCTTGTGACCAGATCGGCTGCAACTGCTTGGCGGCCTTGTCGGCAAGCGCTGCGTGCTTCTTTACCCAACCCTGAAACAGCGCGCGGGTGGCAGCGCCATGCGTCTCGTCGATGACCAAGAGGTAGATCAGGTCGATCGTGTTGGCCAGGTTGCGTTCGTAGTCGCCCTCGGCAGCGGCAATCACCGACGGAGTCATGAAGTCGTTGTTGGGCGCGCCCGCCTGCATCAAAAAGCCCGAGCGGAACAATTCGCCGACCAGCGGCTCGAACACCAGATTGGTGGCAAAGTACTGTTCGAGATAGTCCGTGGCACCCATGATCGTTTCGATGGCTTCGCGGGTGCCCTGCCAGATCGGATCTTCCATCCAGGCTTTCTTGCCAGCTTCGTCATCCCAACCGGCGATATCCATGCCAATTTCGGCCAGATAGAGCGTGATGTCTTGTGACAGGCGCAGCTTGTAGGACGAGTTGGTCAGGGTCGCGTTGTTGATCATCTGTGTATAGCCGTAGCGCTGCGCCTGCATCAGCGCGACACCAAGGCCGAACTCGGCGTGCTTCCACGCGCCCAGATGCTTTTGCAGAACCTTGCCCCAGGCCGCATCGAACGCGTGCTGCGCGCCCGATTTGCGACCGTTGGCGATGACGGCCTGCACCATCACCTCGATGCGCGACTGGCGTTGATAGTGGGTGCGCTCCCATTCCTGATCCGGCGCACGGAAGGCATGCCAGTTCGAGCTTTTGGCCTGGGTGCTGTCTTTTTCATAGGCGCCTTTGCCGTTCGGGAACGCGATGATCCAGTTCTGGATCAGATAACGCTCCGGATCGGGCTGCACGTCGACGGTCACATCCTCGTAGTGGGTGGCGCGTTTGGCGCGGGGCTCAAAATAGCGGTACTTGCGGCTTTCGCTGTCGGCAAAAATCGCGGCCCCTGCGGCGCCTGAGCCAACCGAGCTTGATGTGGCAACCATGTCTCTCTCCCTTGGTTTGGGGGTTCAACCCCGTGGTATCAATGCGCTTTGATCGGCGCGGGTGC
>JANPDD010000180.1:0-8841 GCA_031431295.1 Hyphomicrobiales bacterium
GGATCAGGCTTGCTGCACGTAATTTTAGTGAAGCTGTCACACAACCCAGGATCATCACAGATTTGATTCGTACCAATGAGTCGGGTCGGAGCACCGAGATTTTCCCACATTGCGAAATTCACGGATGACTGATACCCCTGCTTTGCGCAAAAGGCGTCTGCGGCTGGCTTGCCGCAGTCGGCCCCCCAGGTCTTGCACCAATCAAGAGCCAGGCTCTTGTAGACAGGGTTTGCAAAGACCTTTTGTTCGGCTGCCGCAGGCAATGTCAGCGCCGCTACCGCAAAAATGAACGCTGCCGACGCAATTTTCCATACGGACATGAGAATTCTCCAATCTCTAAAATTCGATCATGCCCCCCACGCCACAGACTGCGCTTGGGTTGGAATTCAGTCAAGCCCGCCTGATATCAGGTAGTCGGTCAGTCTGAATTTCCGCTTTCGAGACCTGACCAGACACGTACAGTGCAGCCTGAACCGACGCTCCAGACCCTTTTTCGGACGTTTTTTATCGTCAACTTGGCGACTGGCGCCGCGTGCCTTCGGTCAGTGCCAGGCTGCCGATCACAATGGTGATACCAATCCACTGAACCACGCTGACTGTTTCTCCGACAAGCAGGACAGCAAACAGGATAATCATAATCGGCTCGGAAACACTGAGCATGGAAGCACGCGTTGCGCCGATTATGCTGGCGCTTACAAAAAAACACAAATATCCTATTGCAAACGTGATGCCGACGACCGCAACCGAGGTCCAACCAAACAGGGTGTGTGGAAGTGCAGGCGCAGCTACGATTTCAGTGAGTGATCCAACAATAGCGACGAGCCCAAAGACCAGCACAGCCCAGAGTGTCATCAGGAGATTGGAATTCGGCGCTCCGACCTCGCGGGTCAGGTCTGCCATTGAAATGATCATAAAGCTGAATGCAATCATGCCCATGACAGCGATTGCAATACCACGCGGGTCCGTGTTGCTGAAATCGACTCCGAGAACCAGCGCCAACCCTGCAGTTGCCAGGACCATGAACGCGATTGTGAGCGGTCTAAGTCGGGCTTCGCCTCGCCAGTGGGCCACAAACGCGATCGGAAATGGATACAGGAAGAGGATGATGTTGGCCAAGCTGATGTCGATATAAACGATTGAACCAAGCAATCCGATTGCGGCAAACACATGCGTGAATCCAGCTACACAGGAGCGCCGCATTTTAACCAGAGTGACGCCGGGGGTTCGGCCGGTAAGCAGGATAAAAACCACAAGAATAATGACGCCGATGACCGAGCGGGCGAGCATCAGCAACAATGCGTTCGCGCCGTCGAGGTAGGCAAATCTGGCAAAAGCCGGCATGAGACCAATCAGTATGGCGCCCAAAAAAATCAGCAATACTCCGAATAACTCACCGTCGGTTTTCATCTTCTGCCCACCCGCCGTCCTTGCCCATCTACTGATCCTACGCAGGCCTGGCAAAAAATGGCAACGAGATTGATCCCAATTGGACGCTGTCCGGGCCGGTGTTGATGACCAATCTTCGAAATTAAAACCGACTCCTACCTAGATTTAGTAGGCAAAGTCCCGGAACACGCGGGTGATGTCGCCCTGCCACGGGCCATGGTAGAGTTCGAGCAATGTGTCGGCAGCGGTCTTTCCTGAGTTGACGGTCTCATCCAGAACATCAAGATAGCCTGCTTCCGTTGTTCCCCTGCGCCCGATGATCTCCCGGCCATCAAGGCCACTGCGTGCCAAGGCCAGAACCTCGGCGGCAAGTTCAGCCATAGAGCGCCCGCGAATCTCCGCCTTCAGGCCAAGGCGCGGCACCTGGTCTCGCAAACTCTGGCGTTCTTCCGCTGACCAGTTCCTGACAATGTCCCAGGCGGCATCAAGTGCGCCTTGATGATAGAGCAAGCCACACCAGAATGCCGGCAGCGCACAGAGCCTGCGCCACGGCCCTGAGTCGGCGCCCCGCATTTCAAGATAGCGCTTGAGGCGCACCTCCGGAAAAATCGTGGTCAGGTGGTCCGCCCAATCTTTCAGGACGGGTTTTTCGCCAGGCAACTGCGGCAATTTGCCATCGAGAAATTTGCGGAAGCTTTCGCCCGCCGTATTGATGAACTGGCCGTTGCGCAAGACAAAGTACATGGGAACGTCGAGGGCGTAATCCACATAGCGCTCAAATCCCATGCCGTCTTCAAAGGCAAATGGCAGCATGCCGGCGCGGGAATTGTCCGTGTCGGTCCAGACATGGGAACGATACGAGAGAAAGCCATTGGGCTTTCCCTCCAGGAACGGTGAATTGGCAAAAAGTGCCGTGGCAACAGGCTGAAGCGCCAACGAGACCCGGAGCTTCTTCACCATGTCGGCTTCATCGCCGAAGTCAAGGTTCACCTGCACCGTGCAGGTACGGAACATCATGTCGCGGCCCATGCTGCCGACCTTGTCCATATAGGGCGCCATGATGTCATAGCGGCCCTTGGGCATGACCGGCGTTTCAGCCCTGGTCCACACGGGAGACGCCCCAAGACCCAGAAAGCCGATGCCCAAACGGTCGCCAATCTCCCGCACCTGGTTCAGATGCTCGTTCACTTCAACGCACGTGTCGTGAACGCTATTCATGGGGGCGCCCGAGAGTTCAAACTGCCCGCCAGGCTCCAGTGAAATATTGGCGAGGCTCCGGGGGTCGGAAAGGGCAATGATGCTCCCGCCTTCGTGGACGCCAGTCCAGCCAAAGCGCGTTTGCAATCCCTCCAGCAGTGCCTTGATGGAGCGCGGGCCATCGTAGGGCACAGGCCGCAGGCTGTCGGTCAGGAACGCAAATTTTTCATGCTCCGTGCCGATGCGCCAGTCAGCACGCGGCTTCATGCCCTTTTCGAAATAGGCAACCAGTTGCCGCTGCGATTCGATTGTGGCGCTGCCTTCCGCCGTCTCAGGTGTGGGTCCGCTCAACGCCTCAATCCTTCCAATTGCCGACGTCATCTAAGCAACCAACCTGCCTCCGACAAGTCACAAAATGTGATGAGACTTATTACGTATTCTGACGGGTACCCCAGTCACCTATGGCGGCCTGAACGACGGCCAAAGCGGCGATGGCCACAGTGTCTGCCCGCAAAATGCGCGGCCCCAGTGCAATCGGCACCACGAAGCGTTGCGCCCTCAGCATGTGCCTCTCCCCATCGCTGAAGCCACCTTCCGGGCCAACCAGGACGGCTGCAGGCGGCGCCAGGCCCTTGAGCGCATCCAGGGGGTTCCGCAGGCCAAGCGTCTCATCGCAAAACACCAGGCAACGTGCCGGCTGCCACCCGGAAATGAGTTTTGCCAGAGGCATTGGCTCAAAGACCTCGGGCACGAAAACCAGATTGCATTGCTCTGCCGCTTCCACGGCGTTGGCCCTCATGCGCTCAAGGTTTACGCGCCCGGCAATGCTCCGCGCCGTGAACACCGGGCGAAGCCGCCGCACCCCCAGTTCCACCGCCTTCTGCACCATGTAGTCGAGGCGCGCATGTTTCAAAGGCGCAAATACGTAGTCGATATCGGGCGGCAGCGTTGCCTCCGCCACGGGACGCTCGCAACGCAGGCTCACTGACCTCTTGTTGACCTCCGTGAGATAGGCGAGCCACGCGCCATCCCGGCCATTGAACACCTCCACCGCATCGCCCGGTCCCAGACGCAAAACATGGGCAAGGTAGTGGCCTTGTTCACGTGTCAACACTATGTCTCTCACCGCCTGGAGCAATTCATCCACGTGCAGCCGGGGTGTGGTTTTTGCCATGCGCCTCGTGTACACGCCGCCGCACATGGATTCCAGCCACACCACCCACGTCTCAGATGCACCACCTGGAAACTGGGTGGAACGGCTGTTGCCTGAAAAGGCTTTGCCCTTTGCGCAACTGATGCGCCTTGACAGGCCGATCGGCTGGTGGCTGCTGTTGCTGCCTTGCTGGTGGGCGCTGGCGTTGGCCGCAGGCCAGACGGGAGCCCAGCCGGTTCAGCTCTGGTATGGTGCCTTGTTCCTGCTGGGCGCCGTCATCATGCGGGGCGCAGGCTGTGTTTTGAACGACATTGTGGATCGTGAGTTCGACGCAAAGGTCGCCCGCACCCGCTCCCGCCCACTTGCCGCTGGCCGTGTCAGCCTCAGGGGCGCTGTGGCATTTCTGCTTTTGTTGCTGCTTGGTGGGCTTGCAGTCCTGCTGCAATTCAACGCTATAACAATTGTAACGGGGGCTGCCTCGCTCGCCATTGTCGCCGTCTATCCGCTGATGAAGCGGTTGACCGATTGGCCGCAGGCCGTGCTGGGTCTCGCCTTCAATTGGGGCGCGCTGGTGGGCTGGACGGCCGTTGTGGGCCATCTGTCCTGGCCCGCGTTGCTGCTCTATCTAGGCGGCATATCATGGACCCTGGCCTATGACACGATCTATGCCCACCAGGACAAGGAAGATGACATCCTGATCGGCGTCAAATCCACGGCGTTGAAATTCGGCACCGCGACCCGGCCCTGGCTGGTGGCCTTCTTTGTCACCTCGATCGCGCTGCTGGCCGCCGCGGCGCAAACTGCCGGTGCCACTGGACCGGCCTACCTGGGCCTTGCTGCGGCGGCCCTGCATGGGCTCTGGCAATGCCGGCATTTTGATGATGCCAACGCCACCCTGTGCTTGAAACTGTTCAAGTCCAACCGCACATTCGGGCTTCTCGTTCTCGCAGGCTTTATTCTGGAACTTCCCTTATGACGACCGACATTCTTGACATTGCCCGCAATCTCATTGCCCTGGCCAAAAGCAAGGGGGCGACGGCGGCAGATGCCGTGGTGGGCGAAGGCCGCGACACATCAGTCTCCGTGCGCAATGGCGGGGTGGAGCACCTCGAACAGGCCGAGGCCCGTGAAGCCACGGTCCGGGTGTTTGTGGGCCAATCCTCCGCCACCATGTCGGGAAGCGTGCTGACCCCTGAAGCCTTGGACAGGCTGGTGGATCACGCCTTGGTCATGGCAAGGCTCGCCCCCGCTGATCCCTACGCCGGGTTGGCGGAGCCATCGCAGTTGGCCAAGGAATTTCCTGCCATCGATGTGTCATCGCCTGAAACTGTTTCTGTGGATCAGCTGCGCAAACAAGCACTTTCCGCTGAAGCCGTGGCATTGGCCTTCAAGGGCGTGAGCAAAAGCAATGGTGCCGGTGCCTCCGCCTATTCTGGTCAAAGCGCGGTTGCCGCCAGCAACGGCATTGAGCGCACCACCCAGCGCACGAGTTTCGGCACGAGTGCCTCAGTGATCGCAGGCGATGGCACTGCCATGCAGCGCGACTATGATGGCCACAGCGCCATCTACTGGTCAGACCTCGAGTCGCCTGAAAAAATTGGCCGCACGGCGGGTGAGCGAGCGGTGAAACGTCTCAATCCTCAAAAGATCGCATCCCAAAAAATACCCGTGATCCTCGACCGCCGCATCGCGACCAGCCTGCTCGGCCACCTCGCAGGCGGCATCAGTGGTGCAGCCATCGCGCGCGGCACCAGCTTTCTGAAGAACGATCTGGGCAAAGCGCTTTTCCAGAAGGGCGTTTCCATCATTGATGATCCCCTGCGGCAACGTGGCCTCGCTTCGCGCAGCGCTGACGGCGAAGGACTGCCCGTGCAGCGCCGTGCGCTCATTGATGACGGTATTCTGCCGGGTTGGATTCTTGATTTGCGCTCATCCCGGCAATTGAAACTGCCACCGTCGGGCCAGGGCGGGCGCGGTGGCCCCGCCGTCAGCAACGTCCACATCGAAGCTGGCGAACGCTCTCCCGAGCAGATGATGCGCGATATCGGCACCGGCTTCCTCGTGACTGAGTTCATTGGCTCCTCCATCAATATGGTGACGGGTGACTACAGCCGCGGCGCCTCCGGCTTTTGGTTCGAGAATGGCGAACTCGCCTATCCCGTGAGCGAGGTCACGGTTGCGGGAAACCTGCGCGACATGTTCCTCACCCTTGAGCCCGCCTCCGACCTGATTTTCCGGTCATCCATGGCAGCGCCCTCCTGCTTTCTCGGCGAGATGACAATTGCCGGAAAATGATTTTGCCGCTGATCTTGAACTGCTTCTTGAAACGGTAAGGGAAGCCGGCGCGCTGGCCCTGGCCATGCAGACCCAAGGCTATGGCCATCGCACGAAACACGACGGCACATTTGTGACCGACGTCGATCACGCGGTTGACGATCTGCTCAAGAGCAGGATCAGCGCCGCCCGGCCTGATGATGGCTGGTTGTCTGAAGAAACGCCTGACAGCAGGCATCGCATTGGCAAATCCCGCCTGTGGATTGCAGACCCAATCGATGGCACCAAGGGGTTTCTCCATGGCACCGGCCCCTGGGGCATCGGCATGGCACTGGTTGCCGAAGGTGCACCTCTGGCTTCCGCCGTTTTCCAGCCCGCCGACGGCCTGTTGTTTCATGCCACCAGAGGCGGCGGCTGTTTCCGCAATGGCAAACCCGTGCATGGCGGATCACTGCGCAATGTCATCACGGCAAAACGCTATCGCGCCCCACTGCTCGCTGCTGGCTTCATCCCCGAAACGGATTCACCCTTCCCTCTGCTTCTGCGCCTTGCCTCCATCGCTGACGGCCACCATGGCGGTGCCATTTCTGTCGGTGACAAGAATGACTGGGACATTGCGGCTGGCCACTTGCTTGTGACTGAGGCAGGCGGCACAATCAGCACTCTTGATGGTGCACCGATTGTTTACAACCAGCCAAAGCCGTGGCAACCCGGTTTGATTGCCGCTGCCGACCACGCCACCCACGCAGCCATCCTGAACCTTGTGAGGCAAGCATGAGTGCCAAAAAAGTTGCAAAAAAACCAGTACCCAAAGCTGTGAAATCTGAGACGTCAAAGAAGCCGCCTACCGACCAGTTGCTCCATCTGGTTTTTGGCGGCGAACTCCGCGACGTGAGTGGTGTGACCTTCAGGGATCTGGCCAATCTTGACGTTGTGGGCTTCTACCCCAACTATGCGACCGCCCATCGCGCCTGGCTGGGCAAGGCGCGGGAGACCATCGACAACGCCCAAATGCGCTATTTTATCGTCCATCTCCACCGCCTGCTTGACCCGGCGGTTTGAGAAGCCGTTCAGATGTAGCCCGCCCGCTGAAGCCGCCCCAGCGGAAATGCCAGCATGGGATCATCCACAGCATCGCGTTCCAGGATTTCGCGCGCTTTCGTGCAGTCCATGTTCATTTGTTCCACCAACTCACCAACCGAGGCAAAGGTTTTGTCACCCCGGATGAGGTCGTGGAATGACACAAGCAATGTGCGGCCATAGAGGTCGATATCCTGCCCCAGCAGGTGGGCCTCGAGAAATGTGCGGTTGGTATTGAAGGTTGGGCGGTCACCGAAATAGGCGGCACCCTGCCAGGCAGCACTGCCTCGTTCCGCGGCGGCATCACGCACTTCAACGGCATAGATGCCGCGTGCTGGTTCTGCGCCCGGATCAACAATAATGTTTGCCGTCGGAAAGCCGATGCTGCGCCCGCGCTTGTCGCCATGCACGACTTCACCCATCACAATCCAGCGATAACCCAGTTCATGGGCGGCGCTGCGCAAGTGGCCGCGACGAATGGCGGAACGGATGGAACTTGACGAAAAAGGCGCCTTGCCGTTGCCCTCGTCCGTCACCTGGTCAACGGTGGTGACACCAAAACCGTGGACCTTTCCCAACTCCGCCAAGGTTTCCGGCGTACCCTTGCGGCCCTTGCCGAAATGAAAATCATAGCCCGTGACCACATGCGAGACGCCAAGACGCCCCACCAACTGGTCGCAAACGAATTCCTCTGGCGTACTTGCGGCCAGCGCTGCATCAAACCCGGTCAAGGCAATGATGTCTGCCCCATAGGCCTTCACCAAACGGGCCTTCAGCGGCTGCGGCGAAAGCCTGAACACCGGTTCGTTGGGCCGGAAGTATGAAGCGGGATGGGGTTCAAACGTCAGCAAGCCCCATGGCGCGCCACGCTGTGCCGCTTCAGCTTTGGCGACATCGAAAAGGGCTTGGTGGCCACGGTGAAGCCCGTCAAAATTGCCAAGCGCCAGAACACTGCCTCTCAGTCCCTGCGGCGCTGCTTCACGCGGCCCAATTTCCAGCATCGTCACCCACTCAAAGAACAGCCCATCTTGCCGTCAGTTGCCCCGGGAAGGCACAAACACCAGTGCCTCTCCTTCCACAACGGTTTTTCCCAAAACTTCGCAGCGGCAGTGGAATTGGGCGCGCTTTTTTTGCAAGTCAAGGGCAATGACCTTGACCCGTGCCGACACCACGTCGCCGATTCTCACAGGCGCCAGAAACTTGAGTGTCTGGGACATATAGACGGCCCCTGGCCCCGGCAGCTTCGTGCCGATCACCGCCGAAATCAGGCCGGCGGACAACATGCCGTGTGCAACCCGTGACTTGAAAAACGTCTTGGATGCGAAATGCTCCGAGAGATGCACCGGATTGCGGTCACCGGTGAGTTCGGCAAAGGCGGTGATGTCCTTTGCCAGTACGGTTTTTTCGAGCCCGTCTTCCATGCCTATGGAAAGATCTTCGATGTAGTATCCCAGCATGCGGCCATCCCTGTTGCAACGCGGCGTATCAGCGGTGATCCCTGGTTCTAGCGCGCCGTGCGGTCAGTTGGAATCAACTGACCAAGAGCATTGCGCGCAAATTCAATGTCTTGGAGCATCTTTCCTCTCTCAAATCGTTCCGATTTGATCGTCCGATGCTCTAACAGGTTGTTGAAAAACGCTTCGATTTTGGGATGATATGTGATTCACTGTTGCTGATCCAGCAGGAGTGATTTGCGATGCGCGGACGCGATGATCAGTTTGATGGTTTATTCAGCTACGTGGGGCTTGAGA
>JANPDD010000181.1:0-1806 GCA_031431295.1 Hyphomicrobiales bacterium
CGAGCTTTATCCGCAGTTGGAAAAACTCACCGGTCAAGCCGTGTCGTGGCACGGCTGCGGCGGCCTCAGGCTGGCCATGACCGATGAGGAAGTGAACTGGCTGAAATACGTCCATGGCATTTCAAAGCTGGCGGGCTACGAAGGCGAAATCATCGGCCCCTCGGAAATCAGGCAGTATCACCCGTTTCTGGAGACCTTTGGCATCAAGGCGGCTTTTCGCACCGTGAGCGACGGCCATGTGGCGCCAGCCGACATCACCAATGCCATGGCGGCGGGTGCCCGCAAGCTGGGTGCAGAAATCTACCGCCGCACCCGTGTCACCGACATCAAGCTGCTGCCGAGTGGCGAATGGCGCGTCTACACCGAAAGCGGAACAATTGATTGCGAACATGTGGTCAATGCCGCAGGGTCCTACTGTGATGTCGTCGGGTCCTGGACGGGCCACAACGTACCCATCGTCAACATGTTGCACCAGTATGTGATCACCGAACCCCTGAAGGAACTGATTGACCTGAAACAGGAGCTTCCGGTGGTGCGCGACCCCTACTCCCATGCCTATCTGCGGGAAGAGACAAATGGCGTGCTCGTCGGGCCTTACGAAACCACCACGGCGCATGCCTGCTGGGCGGGCGAACCGCCGCGCTGGGACTATGAAAGCGAGCTTGAGCCCAATGAGCTTGACCGCATCATGCCGTGGCTCGAAAAGGCCACGGAACGCCTGCCGCTGTTCGGGCAAGCCGGGGTGAAGTCCGTGATCTCAGGGGCGATTACCCACACACCGGATGGTGTCTATCTCTCCGGCCCGGCCCATGGCCCCAGAAACTACTGGATGCATTGTGGCGCTTCCATTGGCATCTGCCAGGGCGGCGGGGCCGGAAAATATCTGGCGCAATGGATGGTGCATGGCCAGGCGGACATCAACATGCGCGAGTTTGATCCGCGCCGCTTCGGAGATTGGGCGAAGCGTGAGTACGTCCATGACGTGGCGGTCGCCGACTATCACCACATGTACTACTGCTACAAACCCGCCGAACAGCATCTGGTGGGCCGGGGTTTGCGCAAATCAGCCTTGCATGACACGCTGGCCAAACACGGGGCGCAGTTCGCCCAGGTTTTCGGCTGGGAGCGGGCGCGCTGGTATGACCCGACGGGAGAAGGCGAAAACCACTCGTTCCGGCGCTCCAATTGGTGGAACGCGGTGCGCGCGGAGGCCCTGGCGGTGCGCGAGCGTGTGGGCCTCATGGACCTTTCAACCTTTTCCAAGTTCGACGTGAAGGGGAAAGACGCGTTCAGCTTCCTCAACCGCATTTGCGCCAACAGGATTCCGGAGCGTGACGGCGGCATTGTCCTTACCCATCTGTTGAACGAGAACGGTTTCATCGAAAGCGAATTGACGGTCACGCGACTCGCGAGCGATCACTTCTACGTGCTCTCGGCAGCAGCGGCGCAGCTTTACGACATGGATCAATTGAACTGGCGCAAGCAGGCGGACGAAAGCGTCACCATCACCGATGTGACGGATGATTATGGCGTGCTCATTCTGGCGGGGCCGAAATCGCGTGATGTGTTGAAGGCCAGCACTGAAACTGACCTCTCATCGGCTTCATTTCGCTGGCTCACCGCTCAAGTGGGCACGGTCGCGGGCGTGGCCGCAGTGCGGCTGTTGCGCATGACCTATGTGGGTGAACTCGGATGGGAATTGCACGTGCCGGTCGGTGGCATGCCAGCCGTGTTTGACGCGCTGATGTCTGCCGGTGCGGCCCATGGCATGAGCCTGTTTGGCACCTATGCGATGAATTCGCTGCG
>JANPDD010000182.1:0-16249 GCA_031431295.1 Hyphomicrobiales bacterium
GGATGAATGTTGGCACACCCGTGATGCCCATGGATTGCGCTGTCTGCACCTCGGCGAAAACGGCATCCACTTCCCTGACTGTTGCGAGGTCTTTCGCCACCTGTTCGCCGTCCATGCCTGCCGCGGCGGCGATTGCGGCCAAAACCGGCGTTGCGCCGACGTCTTTCCCCTCGCTGAAATAGGCAAGCATGAGCGCCTCTTTCACCGCGGCCTGAACTCCCGCAAGCAGGGACCAGCGCAAGAGGCGGTGGGCGTTCAAAGTATTCGGGGTGCGGGTGATGCGTTCAAAATGATAGTGCACGCCGTCTGCCTTGCCCGCTGCTATCAGTCGGTCGTGCAGGGTTTTCAGCTGCCCTTCGCCAAACTTGTTGACGAGATAGGTGCGCCTGTCCATGCCCTCTGGTGGGAGTGTGGGGTCGAGGAAAAACGGGCGGTAGGTGACTTCGACCGCAATGTCGGGCACAAGGCTGATTGCTTTTTCAAGCCGACGCTTTCCCAGGAAACACCACGGGCAAATGACATCTGACACCACATCAATGTGGAGCTCCAGAACTAAGGGTTGCGCCACAGGGTCGTGGCTTCGAAACCGGGGAGCGGCTGTTTTTCGGGGCGTCCAATGTGTTTCCAGCGGGCGATCCACTGGCCACCGGCATCATAAAACGGAACGATGTAGTGGCCCGCCACCAGCAGGCGGTCCTCGGCGCGGACGGCCGATGCGAAGTCTTCCCTGGTTGTGGCCTTGAGCATGGCCTCGATTGCGGCGTCGACTTTCGGATCGGCAATGCCTGGATAGTTGCGGGTGCCTTCGGTGGTCTTGCCGGTGGAGCCGAAATAGAGTTTTTGTTCGTTGCCGGGCGAAAGCGAATTGAACCACGTCGCGGGGATCACGTCATAGTCATAGGTTTTTTGAACAGAGGCAAACTGGGCGGCGTCCACCAGCCTGACATCGGCTTTCACGCCGATCTGCTCCAAGGTGCGCTGGTAGTGCAGGGCGATCTTCTCCTGGTCCTTGTTGGTGATCGTCAAGGTGAAGGAAAAGGTCTCGCCCGCCGTGTTGCTGAGGACATTGTTCTGGATCGTCCAGCCTGCCTCAGCCAGTTTGGAGACCACGGCGCGCAGGATCTTTCGGTCGCGGCCCGAGCCGTCACTCACCGGGAGACCGTGGCTTCCATCGAGATTGGCTGCAGGCAGGCCGCCGCCCGTGGTGCCGATGATGGCCAGTTCGCCTGCGTCGGCGGGCCTGCCTTTGGAGGAAAGTTCTGAACCGGAGAAATACCCGTAAGTGCGCTGATAGGAGTTGCCGAAAAGGTTTGTGTTGGCCCACTCGAAGTCAAATGCCATGGCGAGGGCTTCGCGCACCCGTACATCTTCGAACAGCTTGCGGCGTGTGTTGAAGGCAAAGCCTGAAGCGGGTGCAGGCGAACGTTGCTCCACTTTTTCCTTGATCACGTTTCCTTCAGCCACTGCGTGGAAATCATAGCCAGAGGTCCAGCGCACGGGATCATTTTCAATGCGCACATCCGCGTCGCCCTTCTTGAAGGCTTCGAAGGCGGCGTTGGCGTCGCGGTAGTAGTCGAAACGAAGTTGATCGAAATTCCACAGGCCCTTGGTGATGGCGAGGTTCTTGCCCCAATAGTCCGGGTTTTTCCGGTAGGTGACGCTTTCGTCGGGCTTCACGTCCGCAAACACGTAAGGACCGGAGCCAATGAGAGGTGCCAAGCCGCTTTCCTCAAAGGTTTTGCCTTCCCAGGATTTTTTCGAGAGGATCGGCATGAGGCCCATGATCAGAGGCAGTTCGCGGTCGCCAACGTCCTGCCTGAACACCAGTGTCCGGTCGTCCGGTGTTTCGACAGACTTCACCTTGGAATAGGAATTCTTGAAATTCGGGCGGCCCTTGTCACGCAGCGTTTCCATGGTCCAGACGACGTCGGCTGCGGTGACAGGCGTGCCATCGGAAAACCTTGCCTCCGGCCTGATCCTGAAGGTGAACGTGGAACGGTCATCGCTCACGTCAATGCTTTCAGCGAGCAGGCCATAAAGGGAGAATGGCTCCTCCCAGTTCCGTCCCAGCAGGCTTTCAAAAAGATACGTACGGACACCTGAAGCGGCCGAGCCCTTGATGATGAAGGGATTGAGTGAATCGAAGGCTCCCGTCACAGCCTGGCGCAGCATGCCGCCCTGGGGCGCATCCGGATTGACATAGGGCAGACTCTTGAAATCAGGTGCAAGGGCAGGCTCGCCGAGCATGGCAATGCCGTGCTTTGGAGCAGCCCATACAGGCGCGGTGAAGGTCGCTGCGATGAGCGCGGCGGCTGCGAACGATCGGATGAGCGACATGGGAATCTCCTTCAGGAATTGGTCGCACCAAGTTGCTATCTGGCAATGATATTCGTGAACTGCCAGGGGTCGCGCTTGTCGAGTTTTTCGGCGAAGAGGTTTTGCCGCGTCTTGAGGGGATGCCAATCGGTGTAAACGCCCTCAACCTTGCCCAGATAGGGGCGTTGGATTTCGAGGCAGCGGGCAAAATCCATCTCGTCGGTTTCGACGATGCCGGCATTGGGGTTTTCAATGGCCCAGACCAGACCCGCAAGGACGGCGGATGAAACTTGCAGGCCCGTCGCATTCTGGTGGGGCGCAAGCTTGCGGGCCTCCTCGATGGCGAGGCGCGAACCATACCAGTACGCATTCTTCTTATGGCCATAGAGGAGCACACCAAGCTCGTCAGCTCCGTCAATGATTTCTTCCTCCTCCAGAATGTGGTCCTTGCTTTGGCGCTTGAGGCCAGCGCCAAGAAGTTCATGCCAGGACAGCACCGCATCATTCGACGGGTGATAGGCATAGTGGCAGGTGGGCCGGTAGAGGACACTGCGGCCTGACCTCAGCGTGTAATAGTCGGAAATGGAAATGGCCTCGTTGTGGGTGACGAGGAAGCCGAAGTGCGCGCCTGCTGTTGGCGTCCAGGTGCGCACCCGGGTATCAGCACCGGGGCGCTCGAGATAGATGGCGGCTCCACAGCCGCCCTTGTGGCGGCGGCCCTCAGGCGGCAGCTTCCTTTCATGGGTACCCCAGCCCAGTTCGGCGGGCTGCAGGCCTTCGGAGATGAAACCCTCGACCGACCAGGTGTTGATAAATGTATCGAGCGGTTTGGGATTGTTCGAGCGTTGCGTATCACGTTCGGCGACATGGATGCCCTTGACGCCAACGCGCTTCATCAACTTTCCCCAGCCGTCCCGCGTTTGGGGAACGTCATGCTTGAGATTGAGGTCGCGCGCGATGTTCAGCAGCGCCTGCTTGACCATCCAGGACACCATGCCCGGGTTTGCGCCGCAGCAGGATACCGCTGTCGGTCCCGCACCGAGCTTTCGCTTCATGTCCAGCATGCGTTCACGCATGGCGTAGTTGGTGCGCGAGGCGTTGCCGAGTTTTTCGTTGTAGTAAAAACCGGGCCAGGGTTCGATCACCGTATCAAGGTAAAGGGCAGCCGTTTCCCGTGCGAGCCGCATGATATCGAGGGATTCCACGTCAACAGAAAGATTGATGATCAGCGCCTGGCCGGGGCCTGCAGTGAACAAGGGCTCGAGAATCTGCCGGTAGTTCTGCGGGGTCAGGCCCTGTTGCAGAAAGCGGATGCCTTGCGCGTCAGCGATGTCCTTTGAATCGGTGTCCGGGGACAGGATCGTGATCTGCGACCTGTCGCACCTGATGTGGCGCAGAACGAGCGGCAAAGTTCCCCGGCCGATCGAACCAAAGCCGATCATGACAATCGGACCATTCCAGGTTGCGAGAATCTTCGCGTTATCCATCAACTTCTCCTCAGTGCTCTGACTTTGGCGGCACACAGTGCCAAGGGCGCGCTCTTATAGCCTCAAGGCCTTCATGCAACAGATTATTTGTAGGGATCAAGGCTGCTTGTGTGGAGCGGGCAACGGCTGAAACAGAGGGCATCCGCCTTCGCCGGTGCCGAGGGCCGGGCCATCGACTTTGTAGCGTCATCTGCTTATGCTCATGGTCAGAACTACAGCTACGGGTTTTTGCCATGGTGATGTATATCAAGGACGAACAGGTTTCGGCGTTGCTTCACTATGACAAGCTCATTCCTTGCATGGAGAAGGCGCTCGCGGCCTTGTCGGCGGGTGAGGCCATCATGCCCATGCGCAACATGATCACGATTGAGGAGAACAAGCGGTTCCTGGGCGTCATGCCTGCCGTGACGGGGGGCGGCATGGGCGCAAAACTCGTGGCCTTTTACCCCAAGAACGCGGGCGGCAAGCACCACACCCACACAGCGTGCATCGTGCTGTTTGATGCAGATACGGGTGAACCACTTGCCTTTCTGGATGGCACGCTGATCACAGAAATGCGCACTGCCGCTGTGTCTGCGGCCGTTACAAGGCATGCCGCGTTGCCTGGGGCCCGCGTACTCGCGATCCTGGGAAGTGGCGTACAGGCCAGGGCCCATCTGGAGGCGCTCAAGCATGTCATGAACGTTCAAGAAGTTCGCGTTTGGAGCAATACCGCAGAGCACGCCAAGGCTTTTGCCGCACAACACGCAGCCACGGCCATGGCTGCGGAGGATGCGGTGCGCGGGGCCGACGTGGTTGTGGTGGCGACGAGTTCGCAAAAGCCGGTGTTGCAAGGGGCATGGCTCAAAAAGGGCGCACACGTCAATTCGGTCGGTGCGGCAATTTCCACCTGGCGCGAGTTGGACGATGCCGTCATGGCCAATTTCCTGATTGCTGACTCCTACGCCGCCGTGGCGAAGGAATCGGGCGATGTTATTCTTTCGAAGGCCAGGGTGGCCGCCGAGGCGGGCGAGATTTTTTCCGGCAAAGTGTTCCTTGACCGGACTGTGACAACGGTTTTCAAGTCGGTTGGCCTTGCTGTCGAAGACATCGCCACAGCGCGCCTTGTCTATGATTTGGCGGGTGCCGCGAAGTAGGACTGAAATGCCAATTTGAGAAATGCCGCCAATCCCGCCATATTGGTTCCTTGATTCGAGAAATGAGCCCACAGCCCGCATGGCCAAATCCGCCAACGCCAAGAACACCACCTCCGACGACCTGTTTGAAGATCTGCCGTTGACCTCCAAGCCCAAAACAAAACCAGCCGGGCAAGCAAGATCACGTGGTGAGGAGAGCTATACGGCCGCTGACATTGAGGTGCTGGAAGGGCTGGAACCCGTCCGCCGCCGTCCCGGCATGTATATCGGCAGCACCGACGAAAAAGGACTGCACCACCTGTTTGCCGAAGTGATTGACAATGCCATGGACGAGGCCGTGGCAGGCCATGCCAACCGGATTGAAGTTGAGTATCAGGCGGACGGATATCTTTCCGTTGCCGACAATGGCCGCGGCATTCCGGTTGATCCGCATCCCAAGTTCAAGGATAAGTCGGCGCTGGAAGTGATTATGACGACGCTGCATGCGGGCGGCAAGTTCGACTCGAAGGTCTATGACACGTCGGGAGGCCTGCATGGCGTGGGCGTGTCGGTGGTGAATGCCCTTTCGGAGCACTTGGTTGTTGAGGTGGCGCGGGGCCAGCAGCTTTACCGTCAGGAATTCAGGCGCGGAAAGCCGGCGGGGAGAATTGAAAACCTTGGAAAAATTTCCGGCCGGCGGGGAACAACCGTCACCTTCTTGCCCGACGCGCAGATTTTCGGCAAAGGCAATACGGCATTCTCGGCAGCACGGCTCTACAGAATGGCGCGCTCGAAATCCTATCTCTTCGGCGGCGTTGAAATCCGCTGGCGCTGTGCCGCGGTCCACCTCACCGACAAGGACATTCCATCCGAAGCCGTGTTTCACTTTCCAGGCGGCCTCAAGGATTTTCTGGTGGAGCGGCTGGAGGGCAAGACCCGGGTCGTGGACGACATCTTTTCAGGCAAGATCGAGAAGGAAGGCGGCCACGGCAATGTGGAATGGGCAGTGGCGTGGTTTGGTGGCGATGACGGGTTCATGTCGTCCTACTGCAACACCATTCCGACGCCTGATGGTGGCACACATGAAATGGGTTTCCGCACGGCGCTGACGCGTGCACTCAAGAATTATGCGGAACTTGCCAACAACAAGCGCGCCGCCGTGATCCAGACAGATGACGTGATGGTGCAGTCCGGTGCCATGCTATCGGTCTTTATCCGCGAGCCGGAATTTCAAGGTCAGACGAAGGACAAACTTGCGACAATGGAAGCGGTGCGGATTGTTGACCGGGCCGTGAGTGACCACTTCGACCATTGGTTAAGCGGCCATCCCGCCCAGGCGGACCGTCTGTTGGGCTGGATTATTGACCGCGCCGAGGAGCGCATCCGCCGCCGCCAGGAAAAAGAAGTGGGCCGCAAATCGGCGGTGCGCAAGCTGCGGCTGCCGGGCAAACTGGCGGATTGTTCGGCAACGCAGGCCCAAGGTTCGGAACTGTTCATTGTCGAGGGCGATTCTGCCGGTGGTTCGGCCAAACAGGCGCGGAACCGCGAGCTGCAGGCGGTGCTTCCCCTGCGCGGCAAGATCCTCAACGTGGCGAACGCCGGCAAGGAAAAGCTGGCGCAGAACCAGCAGCTTTCAGACCTCACGCAGGCGCTGGGGGCGGGAACAGGCGATTCCTACCGGGAAGATGATTTGCGTTACGACAAGATCATCATCATGACCGATGCGGATGTGGACGGGGCCCACATTGCGTCACTGCTTATCACGTTCTTTTACCGGCAGATGCCGAAACTGATCGACGAAGGGCATCTTTATCTTGCGGTTCCGCCGCTCTACCGGCTGTCACAGGGTGGCAAGAATGCCTATGCGCGCAATGATCTGCACAAGGATGAATTGCTGAAAACGGAATTCTCCGGGCGCGGCAAGGTTGAGGTCGGGCGCTTCAAGGGGCTTGGTGAAATGCTGCCCTCGCAGCTCAAGGAAACCACCATGGACCCCAAAAAGCGCCTGCTGCTCCTGGTGACGCTGAGCGAGGCGGCGCGCGCCTCCACCGCGACAGTGGTGGAGCAACTCATGGGCAACAAGGCTGAGGAACGCTTCAATTTCATCACGGAACGCGCTGCGTTCGTGAGCGCTGAGGGGCTGGATATCTGAAGGTCACCACTTCAGTGGGATCATGAACTTTAATTCTCGATGTTCCAAGTGTTGGAAATGAATTCCGGGTCCTCCTGGGTTTCGCGCTCAAACGCGAGAAAGTCCCAGTAGCCGCAATTGTCTTCCCCCGGGAATTCGCGGCAAGTGGTGGGCCGTGCGAAATAAATGGTGCAGCGGCGGGCGTCGGTGTCAAAGAACTGGCAGATCTTGCCAAAATGCTTGTCTGCCTTGCGGCGCATGACGCGCTTGTAGCCGGTGACGGATTTGAAGTATTTCTGTTCCGCCTTGGCCAGCGACAGGCCGAAGTGCTTGGCGATCCGTGCCGCGTCCCTGTCTTTCACCTCAATCACTGGATAGGAACAGCAATAGCCCGGGCATTTGAGGCAGTTGTATTTCAGTTTTTTGGGGCGGGGCGGGGCAGCAGTCTTGTTCTTGCTTTTGGCCATCGTGCTTCTCGTCGCTTCAGGATTGTGCGGTTGCCCTTGCCCCCGGTTTGACGTCCTTAACCTTGAGCATCTGGAAGCGGCGGTTGGTTTCCACCATTTCGCCCAGAAGCCATTCGCGGAAGGCCCGTGCCGGGGGGAGTTCCTTGGAATTTTTCTTACGCACGATCCAATAGCTGCCGTGGTCCTTCATGTCGATTGCGAAGGGGCGGAGAAGCCGGCCGTCAATAAGGGAATCTGTGGACAAGATCTGGTCGGCCAAGGCAAAACCCTGGCCGGCTTCAGCGGCTTCGATGGCAAGGTGGTTCTGAAAGACCGTGCCGCGCCAGTCCATTTGCCCCGCCACGCCCGCAGCAGCCAGCCAATCCGCCCAATACTGTTTGCGGTGTTCGTGGAGCAAGGCGAAACGATGCAGTTCAGCGGGTTGAAGACTTGCCTCACCGGCAAGCAGTTTGGGCGCGCAGACCGGGAAGAAGACGACCTCGGAGAGCCTGGCCAATTCCACATCGTCCCAGGGTCCGCGGCCATAGCGAATGGCCACATCAAAATCATCGACATAAAAGTCGACCAGTTGGGTCGAGGGATCAATCGACAATTCAATATCCGGATGAAGTGCATTGAACTTGCCAAGCCGCCCCACAAGCCAGCGCGAGGCAATGGAGGGTTCGACCGATACCTTGAGGGTGCGGGCATCGCCCACGGCTGCCGCCTCACGGGCCGCGTCCGCCAACTGGTCAAACAGCGGCGTTAACAGTTGACCGAAACGGCGGCCAGCGTCAGTCAGGGTGACGCCCCGGCCGGTGCGGGCAAAGAGTTCAGTGCCGAGATAGTCTTCCAGTTCGCGGATGTGGCGGCTGATGGCGGCGTGGGTGACAAAAAGTTCCGCCGCAGCGTCGGTGAAACTTTCGTTCCGGGCAGCGGCTTCAAAGGCCTTGAGGGCGTTGAGGGACGGCAGACGGCGGGCCATGAATCTGCCTAGCGTGCCGTGCGGTCATCTGGAAACAGATGACCAATAGCACTGCGTGCAAAATCAATATGCTGGAGCAACTTTCCTCTCCCAAATCGTTCCGATTTGTTCGTCCGTTGCTCTAGCACGATTCATGTAACATTTTCTAACATGTCATGTGAGAATTCGCCGTTTGTCATGTTGCGGTGCAATGTGTACCTATTGGGCGTCAGGACAGGGGTTCTGGCAGAACCGCAGGAGCGCGCCATGAACTGGATTCTTGAAACCTATTCAGATGTTTACAACACAGCCATGATGCAGGACGTGAAGTCTACGCATCACTTGACAACGAAAAAGCCAAGCAAGACTCTGGCCAAGATCCAGCAGTTGCTCAGTCGTGGTTGAGGGTTTGCGACTACCTACATTTGCAATCGCAGCATGACGAGGCCCAGGTGAAAATCTGGGCCTTGTTTTTGTTGTAACCAGAACATAAATAGAACGTTCTGGCTGTGGATGGCGGGAAATGCATCCGTGCAGTGCCGCAGCCGGGGGACTATGAAACGGTTCAAATTGAACAGGGAGACGCGTAATGGCTGGATCGGTGAACAAGGTGATTTTGGTGGGCAATCTGGGTCGGGACCCCGAAGTGCGCCACACACAGGATGGCAAGGCCATCGTCAACCTGTCGCTTGCCACGTCCGAAAGCTGGCGCGACAAGGCAACGGGGGAGCGCAAGGAAAAGACCGAGTGGCACCGCGTCGTGATCTTCAACGAGGCACTGGCAAAGGTTGCCGAGCAATACCTCAAGAAGGGCTCAACGATCTACATTGAAGGGCAATTGCAGACCCGCAAATACACCGACAAGGACGGGGTTGAAAAATACTCGACCGAAGTGGTCTTGCAGAATTTCCGCGGTGAACTGACAATGCTGGGCGGCAAGCCCGGTGGCGGAGACAGCGCTGGCAATATTGGTGGCGGCGACGATTTTGGCACCGCGTCACCCATGGAGCGGCCCAGGGCCGGAGGCGGGGCGAAGCAGAGTTTTGCACGTGACCTCGATGACGAAGTTCCGTTCTGAGTCTATCCGCATTGCCGTCGCGGTGTTGGCAGCCATTTTGTTGGCGCTGGCAACGTTTGCGCCTGCGCTCGCTGAGCCTCCCTATCGGGATGACCGCACGACGGCCACGAGCCTGGTTCAGTCTCTCTACAATGCCATCAACCGGCGCGAGTATGCCCGGGCCTTCGACTATTTCGTGACACCGCCTGCCAAGAGCTTCGCGGCCTATGCGAATGGCTTCACGGACACAAGGAGTGTCGAATTGCTTGTGGGTGTGGTGGCAGAGGAAGGTGCTGCGGGATCGACCTACTATTCGGTGCCCGTGGCGTTGAAGGCAATTTCCACGGGAGGCAGCGAAAGCTATTTCGGTGGCTGCTATGTTGTGCGGCAAAGCAATGTCCAGGCGCAGGAACCACCTTTTCGCGCCCTTCGCATTGAGAGCGGCAAACTGAAGCCGAGCACTGCGGTCTCGTTGGAAAGCGTTGACCTTGATTGTGACAGCGGTGGCCCGGTGGAGGAAGCGGCGGCAGGCGAGGCCGAAGCCACAGGGCTTTATCTTGCCGCCTTTGAAAAGACCTGCCCTTTCGCAGCACAGGTCAGGGCCGGGACGCTGGTGCCCGAGACCCATGAAATTACGTACAGGCAGGACTCATTTTCGACGGGGGATTCGACGGCGAGGCTCTTTCGCTTTCCCTGCCAGCAGGCGGCCTATAATGAATCCCAGGTTTATCTTTTGCAGCCCGGCGACGGTTTTTCGCCTTTGCGCATTGTTTCATTAGCAGAGCCGGAATTGAAGCTGGAGTTCGAAGATGCGGAACAGGCTGAACTCAAATCCATGGCGATTGAGGGGTTCTCTACCCAAAGCGAAGCCGTGAATTCGTTCTTTGATGAAAAATCCAAGAGTATCAGCACGTTCTCCAAGTGGCGGGGCGTTGGAGACGCGTCTTCGTCAGGGCTCCACGCGTTCAAAGGCGGGCAGTTTGTGTTGTGGGACTATGCCGTGGACCCCACCCTTAATGCGGAAATTGATCCTCTGCAATTGATCAAAGCCGGAAAGGTCTTGGCCGTGCCGGTGCCAGTCGCGGAATAATCGCCACACAACCGTCACAATTGACGGCTTGTTGCGCTGCAACATAGAGATTCTGAGGTTTGGCATGACACTGAAATCCCCGCTGGTGGCGGTTGTGGCCCTTTGTGCATTTTGCAGCGTTGCCTTCGCAGACGATGCCCTGACGCCCAATGAACTGAAGCGCTTGGCACCGGGCCGCTATGCCGTTACGGTCATGGGACTGGTGAACATGACAGTTTCCATGCGCCCCAATGGCGTGATCACGGGCCAGGCCAAGGGGGACAAGGACCGGGGCTTCTGGACCGTTCAGGGACAGAAACTTTGCATTGTCTGGCGCAAGTGGAATGACGGCAAAACCAGCTGTGCAGCACTTAAGGGCGACAATGGCAGCTACCAGGGCGGCGGCCTTTCCATCCAGCGGATCTGAGGCCGAATAGGGTTTGTATTTCCCCTGTTTTGGGTGCGTCAAACCCCCGAAATACGCGGCTTTTCATTGCTGATTTGAGTCGCTCCGGCTATGATTTCGGCGATCTTGCGAGTCGCGTTTCAGGTGCTGAGATGGCGGCCCTATGGCAGGCAATTCAGGGGCATCTGTGGCCAACAACGACGACCAAAAGCCGGGCCTTCCGCCTGCCAATCCAAATGAGATTTCGCCCATCACCATCGAAGACGAGATGCGTGCGAGTTATCTCTCCTATGCCATGTCGGTCATCGTCAGCCGCGCACTTCCGGATGTGCGCGATGGCCTGAAGCCGGTGCACCGGCGCATTCTGCATTCGATGAATGAGAATGGCTATGAGTGGAACAAACCCTACCGCAAGTCGGCGCGAGTGGTGGGTGACGTGATCGGCAAGTACCACCCGCACGGCGACCAATCGATCTATGATGCGCTCGTGCGCATGGCGCAGGATTTTTCCTTGCGGCTGCCGCTGCTGGATGGCCAGGGCAATTTCGGGTCGATCGACAATGATCCGCCTGCGGCGATGCGCTACACCGAAGTGCGCATGGCCAAGGTGGCGCAAGCCATGCTGGCGGACATCGACAAGGATACGGTTGATTTTCAGGAAAACTATGACAGTTCCGAGCGCGAGCCCACGGTTCTGCCTGCACGTTTTCCAAATCTGTTGGTCAATGGCTCCAACGGCATTGCGGTGGGCATGGCCACCAACATGGCACCGCACAATCTGGGTGAAATCATCACTGCCACCATCGCCGTCATTGATGCGCCAGATATCGGCATCGACGAGTTGATCGAGATTGTGCCGGGGCCGGACTTTCCCACAGGTGCCATCATCCTGGGGCGCGTAGGTGCGAAGTCCGCCGCCCACACGGGCCGTGGCTCCGTTGTCATCCGTGGCCGCCACCATGTCGAGGAACTGCGCAAGGAGCGCGAGGCGATCATCATCACCGAGGTGCCCTACCAGACCAACAAGGCGGCCATGGTGGAACGCATTGCCGAGTTGGTGCGCGAAAAGAAGATCGAGGGCATTTCAGATTTGCGCGACGAAAGCTCCCGCGAAGGCATTCGCGTGGTGATCGAACTGAAGCGTGATGCCACTGTTGACATCGTGCTGAACCAGCTCTTCCGTTTTTCGCCGCTGCAGACAAGTTTCGGCATCAACAATGTGGCGCTCATCGGTGGCAAGCCAGAGGTCATGAACCTCAAGGACCTGCTCACTGCCTTCATCAGCTTCCGCGAGGATGTTGTCGGTCGGCGCACCAAGTTCCTTTTGCGTAAAGCCCGTGACCGGGCCCATGTCCTGGTGGGGCTGGCCATTGCAGTTGCCAATATCGACGAGGTGATCCGTCTCATACGCCAGTCCAAGGATGCAACGATCGCCCGCGAGGCGCTGATGGGGCGGACATGGCCCGCCCTTCAGCTTGAGCCGCTGATTGCGCTCATTGCCGATCCCCGGCACCGCCTGCAGAGTGATGGAACCTACAGGCTGTCGGACGAGCAGGCCCGTGCCATCCTTGAGCTGCGGTTGCAACGGCTGACACAGCTCGGGCTTGAGGAAATCACCGCCGAACTGGAAACACTGGCGTTGGAGATCAAGGATTATCTGGATATTCTGGGTTCGCGGGTGCGGGTCCGCGACATCATCAAGGATGAACTGGTTGCCATTCGCGATGAGTTTGCCACGCCGCGCCGCACCGAGATCATCGAGAACGAGGGTGAGGTTGAAGACGAAGACCTGATCGAAAGCGAGGACATGGTGGTGACGGTCAGCCACACAGGCTATGTAAAGCGCGTTCCGCTGTCAGCTTACCGGGCGCAACGGCGCGGCGGCAAGGGCAAGGCGGGTGCGGCTGTCCGGGAAGAGGATTTCGTCACCAAGATGTTTGTGGCAAACACGCATACGCCACTCTTGTTTTTCTCATCCGCCGGCATGGTCTATCGCCTGAAAGTGTGGCGCCTGCCGCTTGGCAACCCGCAGGCACGCGGCAAGGCCATGATCAATATCCTGCCGCTGGAGAATGGTGAACGCATCACCACGATCCTGCCATTGCCGGAGATTTCCGAAGGTGGGTCCAAGCCCTTCCTGATGTTTGCGACGCAATCCGGCAATGTCAGGCGCAATGAGCTTGAGGATTTCGAGCAGATCAACCGCAACGGCAAAATCGCCATGAAGCTGGAGGCTGGTGACACCATCATCGGTGTCGACCTGGCGGAAGAAGAAGACAATGTGCTGCTGACGACGGCACAGGGGCAATGCATCCGCTTCGAGATGACCGACATCCGGGTGTTCAAGGGACGTGCGTCTGATGGTGTCAGGGGCATCCGGCTCGATGGCGGTGACCGTGTGATCTCCATGAGCATCATCAAGCATTTCGAGGCAACGGCCCAGGAACGCGCGGCCTTCATCAAGATGTCGCGCGCAGTTGCAGGCGATGATGCGACCCAGGCCGATGATGACGACACGCAGGTCGATGCGCTGTTGAGCCAGGGGCGCTATGCGGAAATGGGAGCAGCCGAACAGGTGGTGCTGACCATTTCAGCCAATGGCTATGGCAAGCGCACCAGCGCCTATGAGTATCGTGTTTCGGGCCGGGGTGGCAAGGGCATCACGGCCATGGCGGTGAATGAGCGCAACGGGCCGCTGGTTGCTTCATTTGCGGTTGAGGAGAATGATGAGATCATGCTGGTGACAGACCAGGGCCAGATGATCCGCTGTCCGGTGCATGATATCCGCAAGATCGGCCGTTCGGCCCAGGGCGTGATCGTTTTCGATACAGCCGCCGATGAACACGTCGTGTCCGTCGAGCACATCAGTGATGATGGTGGCGGAGTCGAGGGCTGAGGCTAACCTTCCAGCCAATCCATGCTGCGGGCGAGTGAGCGGGCGATGGCCTTGTCCTTGTGGACTTCTGCCGCGAAGGGTTCAAAGGAAACATAGCCCACGTAGCCGGAAGCCACGAGCGCTTTCACCTGGCCGCGATTGTCGATTAGGTCATCGGCATTCACAAGCACACGGTGCTTGTCGCGCATGGTGGACCGGGATTGCGATGTGTCATTGATGCCTGACACATGGATGAGGCCCGTGCCGGTGCCGAACAGGTCCTGCTCTCCCACCACAAAATGATGAAACGTGTCATGGGTCACCTTGAAGCGCCTTGATTCTCCCACTGCATCAATGGCGGCGATCGCATCGGCTTTCCGGCGCAGGGAGCATTCGGCAAAGCCCAGCGGTTCCACCAGGCCCGTAAGGCCATTGTCCTTCAGGATGGGGGCCAGCCCCGCCAGCGCCTCGCGCAGGCCGGCAAGGCGCGCCGCTTCCGCGGGGCGGAATTTTGTGTCGTTGGTGGGAACAACGATCAAGGCTTTGGCTCCGGTTTCTGCGGTGTATTCCGCCAGCTTCCTGGCTTCGTTGGCCTTGGCCTTGCTCCACTGGTTGAAGCGCTGCAGGGCGTTGACGGTGAGGATCACAAGGCCTTGGTCCTTGGCAAGGCGATTGATGATCCGGGCGTGTTTCAGGCCCAGGAGTGCAGCCGGAATGTCGTTGCGGATTTCAACACCGTCGACACCCAGGGCGCGGGCCATGGCAAAGAACGCGGCATAACCCAGTTTCGGCGCCACCATGTGGTTCAGTGCAAATTTCATCTTGTGTTCCCGTTTCTGGTGTTCCTGTTGTCGCAAAGCCTTATCAATCCGGCGGGCGGACTGCATCAGGCGTCCTTGCGTTTCTTGCAGATTCAATCATTCCTGCTGTGGCTCACCTTGGCGCCACTGCTCTTTGGTGTCGTGGCGGAACTGTTCGAAACGCCCTTCGGCGATGGCGGACCTGATCCCCTGCATCAGGGACTGGTAATAGGCGATGTTGGCCCAGGACATGAGCATCATGCCGAGCATTTCACCGGAACGGATGAGGTGGTGGAGATAGGCCCGCGAATAGCCGGAAAGGGCGGGGCAGGGGTGCTCCCCGTCCAGCGGACGCAAATCGGCAGCATGTTTGGCGTTGCGGATGTTGATCTTGCCGAAGCGGGTGAAAGCCTGGCCATGGCGGCCGGACCTGGTGGGCAGCACGCAGTCAAACATGTCGATGCCGCGCGCCACCGCCTCCAGAATGTCATCCGGCGTTCCCACACCCATGAGATAGCGTGGCCTGTCCTGCGGCAGGGCAAGAATGGTGAAATCCAGCGTGGAAAGCATGAGCTTCTGGCCTTCGCCCACAGCAAGACCACCGATGGCATAGCCTTCAAAACCAATGTCAACGAGACCGGCAGCACTGCGCAACCGCAACTGCGCGTCGGTTCCGCCCTGGACAATGCCGAAATTGCCACGTCCGGGCTGCGAGCCAAAAGCCTTGCGCGAGCGTTCAGCCCAGCGCAGCGAGAGTTCCATGGCCTTTACCGCCTGTTTTTCCGTGTGCGGATATTCAATGCACTGGTCGAGCTGCATCTGAATATCGGAGCCCAGCAGGCGTTGGATGTCCATGGCGCGTTCAGGCGAGAGTTCATGCCTGCGGCCATCGATGTGGGACTGGAATATGGCGCCTTCTTCCCTGATCTTGCGGATCTTGGAGAGTGACATGATCTGGAAGCCGCCGCTGTCGGTGAGGATGGGGCCATCCCATTTGATGAAATTGTGCAGACCTCCGAGCCTTGCAACTTGTTCAGCGCCGGGGCGGAGCATGAGATGATAGGTGTTGCCGAGGATGATGTCGCTGCCTGCGTCTTTGACCTGATCAAGGTAAAGGCCCTTGACGGTGCCAACCGTGCCGACAGGCATGAAGGCGGGGGTGCGGATGTCGCCCCGGCCCGTGTGCACTGTTCCGAGGCGGGCTGCACCATCCGTCGTGTGCAGGCTAAAGCCGAAGTCTTTTGTCATCGAACTTTTCATGCTTTTGGCCATAGCAGGCTGGCGTCACCGTAGGAATAAAAGCGATAGTGATTGGCAATGGCGTGGGCGTAGGCCTGCTTCATGCATGCGGTTCCGGCAAAGGCGCAGACAAGCATGAACAATGTGGAGCGTGGCAAATGGAAATTGGTGATGAGGCCGTCGACGGCGTGAAATCTGTAACCCGGCGTGATGAAGATGTCGGTGCTGCCGTTGAAGGGGGAGAGACCGCTGGCTTCGAGGAGGCGCAGTGCTGTGGTGCCGACTGCAATGATGCGGCGGCCCTCGGCTTTGGCTGCTTGCAATCGGGCGGCAACGGGAGTCGC
>JANPDD010000183.1:0-2344 GCA_031431295.1 Hyphomicrobiales bacterium
GGGTCTTACCACATAAAAACAGCCGGATGCGAACATCCGGCTGTGATTTCATTTACCAGGAACAAGAACAATTATTCCTTGTCTTCGTCCTTCTTCTTCATCGCCGCCTGCAGGATGTCGCCCAACGACGCGCCTGCGTCCGTTGAGCCATACTGGGCCACGGCCTCGCGCTCGTCGGAGATTTCCAGTGCCTTGATCGAGACGTTGACCTTGCGGGCCTTGGCATCGAACAGCGTGATGATGGCATCGAACTTTTCACCGACGGCAAAGCGCTCGGTGCGCTGTTCGCCACGGTCACGGGCGAGGTCGCCGCGCTTGGCGTAAGCCGAAAGGTCGGTGCCGCTGATCTTCACCTCAAGGCCTGCCTCTTCCACCTTCATGACTTCGCAGGTGACCCTGTCACCCTTCTTCATGCCACCGGCGGACTTGATCGGATCGGAGCCCAGCTGCTTGATGCCAAGCGAGATCCGTTCCTTTTCCTTGTCGACATCAAGCACCACGGCCTGGACGTGGTCGCCCTTCTTGTAGTCCTTGATGGCTTCCTCGCCGGGGCGCTTCCAGTCGAGATCGGAAAGGTGGACCATGCCGTCCACATCCCCGTCGAGACCGATGAACAGGCCGAATTCGGTCATGTTCTTGACTTCGCCTTCGACCGTGGAGCCCTTGGGGTGGCGCTCCGAGAAGCTTTCCCATGGGTTCTGCTGCACCTGCTTGAGGCCAAGGGAGATGCGGCGCTTGGCGGCATCGATTTCGAGAACCTGCACATCAACCTCTTCCGAAGTCGAAAGGATCTTGCCGGGGTGGACGTTCTTCTTGGTCCACGACATTTCCGACACGTGCACAAGGCCTTCAATGCCATCACCGAGTTCGACGAAAGCACCATAATCGGTGATGTTGGTGACCCTGCCCTTGACGCGGGTGCCGACGGAATATTTCTCGATGACGACATCCCAGGGGTCCTTGTCGAGCTGCTTCATGCCAAGCGAGATGCGTTGTGTCTCGGGGTTGATGCGCACGATCTGCACCTTCACCGTCTGGCCGACGCTCAACACATCCGAGGGATGGTTGACGCGCTTCCAGGCAATGTCGGTGACGTGCAAGAGGCCGTCGATGCCGCCCAGATCCACGAAGGCGCCGTAATCGGTGATGTTCTTGACCACACCGTCCACCACCTGGCCTTCTGCGAGGTTCTGGACGAGTTCCGAGCGCTGCTCGGCGCGGGTTTCTTCCATGATGGCGCGCCTGGAGACAACAATGTTGCCGCGGCGGCGGTCCATCTTCAAAATCTGGAAAGGCTGGGCCACATGCATGAGCGGGCCCACATCGCGGATGGGGCGCACATCAACCTGGGAGCCGGGCAGGAAGGCCACAGCACCGCCAAGGTCAACCGTGAAGCCACCCTTGACCCGGCCGAAGATCACGCCATCAACGCGTTCGTTCTTGGTCGACATTTCCTCAAGCCTGGTCCAGGCCTCTTCACGCTTGGCCTTGTCGCGCGACAGCACGGCTTCGCCAAGGGCATTTTCGATGCGCTCAAGGTAAACCTCAACGGTGTCGCCGGGTTTGAGCACGATGTCCTTGCCGGGCTGCTGGAATTCCTTCAGCGCCACGCGGCCTTCGGTCTTCAGGCCAACGTCGATGATGACGTTTTCCTTTTCGATGCCGAGCACGCGGCCCTTGACGACCTGGCCCTCGGCAACGGGGCGGTCGAGGTAGCTCTCTTCGAGGAGCGACATGAAGTCGTCAACGGTTGGGGTCATTGAAACGGCGGATTTCGCCATGGGTGTCTATCCTTGGAAGAAGCGGCGGCCAGATCAGAAGGCGGCGGCTTCAGGCTGCGGAGACCGGGGCATCAAGCCTCACAGGGTCAGGCAGTTTGGGTTAAGGGCGTTTCACGAACCTGAACCGCTGCCATCGAGGCACATGCTGCGGGGGCTCTCAAAACAAGTGAGGGTGCTGGCGAAGAAGCCCGCACCCCAGCTTATCCGGCCCAAGAGTGACATGGTCCGGCCTCGAGATGCCGGGCCTATAGCGGATGGACAGGCGGGGAGCAAGCGCTGCGGACGGCAGTATTCTCTGATCTCTCACCCCTCCCCAATCTTTGGGGAGGGGAAAGGGGTGGGGGCGAAACGAATGCGCCTTCTCCCGTCCGCAGAATGGGAGAAGGTCCCGAAGGGGGATGAGGGCACTTTCTGGGTCACTAAATATTTATTGACTTTTATCCTATAGTGTGCATATATCCTCTCGATGGTCACGGAATGGAGAGGATCAGTGTCGCGAGCTTGTCTTCACTGCCATGATCATGTGCAGCGCCCGCGAGAGGTGGCCCAAGCAGCCATCTTTC
>JANPDD010000184.1:0-6605 GCA_031431295.1 Hyphomicrobiales bacterium
CTCTCGGTGCCATTGTCGAAAATTACCCGAAGTCGCGCATCCGTTCTTCCCTGCGCGGTGATCTCGATCTCGCCCATCTCTGCAACGTAGGCCTTCTGACCACCAACGATGAAGAAACGGCCTGCCACGATCTCGGCTTTCAACTCGAACGGACGCGCCGATCGTACTCCCTGATCCAAGTCTTTCTGGACCTGCTCGAACAAGGGCTTGAACTTAGCGAAGTCCGCGCACCGTTCTCGGTTGGCGATTTCCTCTGCCGCACGCTTTTCTGCGCTCGGTCGAACATGGCGCAGATCCGTGATCTCCGACAATTCGTCATCAACGCCAAGGGCCGCCAGCAAGGCATCATCGTCCAGTTCGTCTGCTTCGTCGTCTGACGCGATAGCATGACCGCTTAACAGGCCTTGATGATCGAGGGGCTCGATGAGGTCGCGGCATTCTGGCAACTGGGCGATCCGGTCGAGACGAACGGCATAAATCCGTTCGAAAATGTCTCGCTCTTCACCGTGCTGCGGGGCGTGGCCGTGCTCTTCGACAAAGCGCTGGATGTCCTCGAAGCCTGCGATAATCCGCTCCTGCTGCGGCGTGCGTGATCCGACCCGCTTGGCCTCAACCTCGACGCCAAGTTCTGCCAGGAGTGCGTCGTCATCGTCTGTAAAATCAGCCATTTGCAGCTTCAGCTTTCATGCGGGCAAGGAATGCAACGCCTTCCGCCATACGCTTTTCCCAAGCGTCCATCGAGGTAATTGACGGCAGACGTCCACGCTCCTGCATGAATTTCAGGGCCCTTTTGGCAAGGTCTCGCGCCTCTTCCGGCGTCAGGTTCACCTTCTTGGCGGAGATGACAGCTGCCACCCGCTTGAGGCTTTCTTCGCTCATCGTCTTGGCAAGGATCGCATACGCTTCGCCAAATGGGTTGATCCGGTCGATCAAGTCGATGTCCAAATCCCGGACATTCATGAACTTCCTGACACCATCAATGAGGGCAGTGCTGCCAGTCCGTTCCGAGTCACTGCCGGAAAGGGCCAGCTCCTTAGCTTTCTGCGTCAGGTTCAGGGCGGCAACGGCATGCTGCCGAACCGCTTCCTGGTCGTCATCGTCCATCTGCGGGTACCTGTCCTTCACGATCTTGCCCATGCGAACTTGCGTCAGCTCTTCCGGGACCATTTCGGAATCGAACAAGCCGCGCTCGATCGTGGTCTTGTCCTGTACAAAGGCAGTGATCACCTCGTTCAAGTCCTGCGTGCACACGCGTTGCGCAAACTCGCTCTTCGGTTCGGCCAGGCCCTTGATCTCGATCTGGAACTTGCCGCTGGTCGGATTGAACCCGACATTGCACTTCGTTGGGTCATAGCCTGCTTCGCCATAGTCAAAGCCGGGTTCGGCCGTGCTGGCCACCGTCTTGGGCTTGAATTCGAACCGTGGGGCCAGAACCTGCTCCATCAGCAGGCTGGCGGCAATTGCCTTTAGCGTGTCGTTCACCGCCTCGGTCACCGCCCCTTCCGATGCATCGGGTTCAGCGATCAGGTTCGTGAAGCGGGCCGTCACTTTGCCCGGCGCGTCGCGGGTGGCGCGGCCGATGATCTGGACGACCTCGGTCAGGCTGGCCCGATAGCCGACGGTCAGCGCATGTTCACACCAGATCCAGTCGAACCCTTCCTTCGCCATGCCCAGCGCGATGATGATGTCCACATGGTCGCGGTTCATCTTCTGCGCAGGGTCTTTCAGCGCTGCCGACACGCGGTCGCGCCGAGGGCCTTCGTCATCTACCAGATCGGCGATGCGCAACACCCGGCCGTCTGGCACCTTGACCAGCTGGAACCCGGTCACCGGATCGGTGCCCTGCCACTCGCCCAGCGCGTCGAGGATGTGCTCGACCTCCCGATGCTTGTCCTTTGTGCTTTCGCGGGCGTTCACGTTCGGGATGTGCAGGATGGTCTTCTTGGCCGAGTCCAGCACGCGCAGGATGTCGTCCACATAGGGGCCGTTGTAGAAGAAATACCCGATGTCGAGGTTCTTCAGGTGCTCATAGCCGTTCAGCTGCTCGTAGTAGGTATAGGTCACCGTCTCGAACTTGGCCTCGTCGGTCGGCATCAGCACCGCCTCGGCGTCGCCCCGGAAATAGCTGCCGGTCATGGCCACGATGTGGGCCTTGTCACGCACCATGAATGATCCGAGGTGCCCGCCCAGCTTGTTGTCGGGGTTGGCGCTGACATGGTGGAATTCGTCGATGGCGACCAAGCGGTCGTCAAAGGCCTCAACCCCGAACCGTTCGACAGCAAAGCGAAAGGTGGCGTGGGTGCAGACCAGCACGTGGTCGCTGCTTTCCAGAAAAGCGCCGACCGAATTTACCTTGCCACCGTCGGTGCCGGGTGAGTTGCAGAGGTTCCACCGCGGCTCGACCTTCCAATCGGCCCAGAAGCCGAATTTCGACAGCGGCTCATCGGCAAAGCTGGACCCGATGGATTTTTCTGGCACCACGATGATCGCCTGTTTCAGGCCCTGATTGTGCAGCTTGTCCAGTGCTATGAACATCAGCGCCCGGCTCTTGCCGCTGGCAGGGGGTGACTTGATAAGCAGGTATTGCTCGCCCCGCTTTTCATAGGCGCGTTCCTGCATGACGCGCATGCCCAGTTCGTTCGGCTTGGTACTATTGCCATTTCGGGCATACGTGACGGAGACGGAGGGGACGGATTGTACCATGTTCAAATCCTGTACTCTGAAAGCAGTTTGATCGCCCAGCTGGGTGGAGACGGCCAGCTTCGCCCGCCCGCTTGATGCCAGGTCACACTGTCGGCACCGATCAGGCCATTTTGTTCAAGGTGAACGACAAAATCGTCGTGATCGTAGATGTAACAATCCTGACCGTGGAAAAAGGCGATGTGGATCGATTTCCCCAGATACTTCTTGTCGATGGTCAGCCGCCCCTTCAGTTGCACTTTCAGGATGGTTTCGCCGTCAACGTGACAGGCCATGAAATCAGCCCCCTGCCAGTCATCGGTCAGGCGCAGACAGTTGTAGCCATAGTCGGCCAACCGTGCCGCGACCTTCTGGAAATTGTGGTTTTCCTTTTGGCGCGAGTTCAGGGACTCGTATGCGACGGGCCTAAACACGGGCGCTGACCTTTGGTTTGGTCGTCATCTTCGTGTACATTTCGAACAGCTTTTCCAGCCGTTCGGTGTCGTTCTTGAAGCGGCGGCCGATGTAGATGCGTTCGAGGGTTTCGTCGTTGCGGTCGTGGGCGCCGCGGAGGTTTTCGGGCATCTTTTCGGGGTCGTAGAGGTCGGCGATGGTGGCAGGGAAATGCGCCTCGCGTGCCAAGAGGATGGCTTCGGCGCAGGCGGTCAGGTCGGCCTTGTTCTTTTCGGTCAGGGTGGGAACGGGGAAGGTGTTCCAGCCTAGAACATTTGAATAGCGATATCTCGTCTCAAGTTGGCCACAAGTCGTTGCAATCCAAATCAAGTGCGCACGTGAAACTAAAATGCCAAGTTGCCAGAGCTCCGCGTCATATATTGCGAAGGCTTCGCTCGAAACCACGGTCTTGGCATCGACAACGCCTGCGGGAAGGAAGCTTCGGCTTTCGGAGGACGTTCGTGGCATGACAATCGTTCTGAAGCTCGCTTTGCGCATCTCCCGAAATTGATGTGGACGTGCAGCTAGCCCGCGCCCGCCAGCATCTGAACTTTTCGATCGCATTTTTTCAACAGCTTGAACTCGCGACTTGATGGCTGAGTTCTGCTCGGCCAGTTGCCGATCATCGTTCTCGATCCACAGGCAGTAACGCTGGATGTTGCTGATGAACTCTTTAGAGCCGAGGACTCGTCTTATAAATCTAGCGCGGTGCTCTGGACTCAGACCAATCGCCTCAAGTTCATCTCGCGTAAGCAGCAAGTTCCCGCCATCATATGGCATATTTCCGAGATCCATCACCGATAGGGAGCTAAAAGGAGCCTTGCGCTTCTCGACGATCAGATTTGGCCCATTCACCAGATAGCAATTGATATTTTCAACCTGTCGGGCAACGGTTTTCCCATTATCGTCTATCGAAAAAATTGTCTTCGGCCCCGAATAGTCGGACGCCATCCCGATTATGACGACAGTTACACCAGCGTTGTTCGTGGCCAGATTAGACCAGCGAAAGGACGTTTGGGCAAAGAAGATGCTGTAGCCACCAGTGAACAGTGCAGGCCAGAGCAATGGGACTTGGTGGCCTTGTGAGATCGAATTCGTGCTAACGAACGCGAATCTGGACTTTACCCGTTTTCCATACTCGACCGCCTTCACAAACCAGCAGGCGACATAATCGACATATCCGTGTTTTATCCCCTTGGCTCCCAGTGTGCGTTCCAAATCATCAATCTCGGAAGGGGTCTTTTTGCCTTTGCCTGCATACGGCGGGTTTCCGCAGATATACGTCTCACCTCCCTCGTTCTCGAAGTCGATCTGCGCTTGATCTAGCGGCGCGTGGAACAAGTCCTCTGCGTGAAACTTCACCCCCGTGCCCGTTGGCGGACAGATCGACAGCCAGTCCAGCCGCAGGGCGTTGCCTTGGGTGATCCAGTTCTGCGCGTTCAGCGGCAGGAACTCGGCACGCGCCTGCACCGCGCCGCGATAGGTCACGTCGCACTGGAACTCGGCGATGATCAGCGCCAGACGGGCGATTTCGGCGGCAAAATCGCGCAGCTCGATCCCGCGGAAGTTGGTCTTGGGGATGGCGGTCTTGGCGTCAGCCTCGCCCCGGCGCTGGTTGATCACCGCCTCGATCGCGCGCATTTCCTTGTAAGCGATGACCAGGAAGTTCCCCGACCCGCAGGCGGGGTCAAATACCCTGATCTTGGCCATCCGGTTGCGCAGGTTCAGCAGCTTGCGGGAGTTGTCGCCCGCCTCGTCCATCTGTGCGCGCAGATCGTCGATGAACAGCGGGTTCAGCACCTTCAGGATGTTCGGCACGGAGGTGTAGTGCATGCCCAGCGCGGAACGCTCACCCTCATCCGCGACGGCCTGGATCATGGAGCCGAAGATGTCGGGGTTGATCTTGGTCCAGTCGAGGCTGCCGATGTGCAGCAGGTAGCTGCGCGCGATCTTGGAAAAGCGCGGAACATCGGTGTCGCCGGAAAAGAGGCCGCCGTTCACGTAGGGAAAGGCGTTGGCCCAGTTGCGCAGGTCGGCCGTGGGGCGCAGGTCCAGCCGGGTGTTCATCGCGCGGAAGATTTCGCTGATGACCCAGTGGGTGTTGGTGCTGGCCGGGTCGCTGAACTGGCTGACGGTGGTAGTGAACAGGGTGCCGCCGTTGAAGATGCCAGTGTCCTCGGCAAAGAAGCAGAAGATCAGCCGCGCCATGAAGTGGTTCATGTCATGACGGCGCGCCTCGGTTCCCCATTCGGGGTTGTCCTTCAGCAGCTCGACATAAAGCCGGTTCAGGCGACCGGTCGCCTTGATATCGAAGGCGCTTTCGCGGATCTGCTTGACGGTGGTTATGCCTGCCAGCGGCAGGAAGAAGCCAAAGTGGTCGTGGAAATCGGGATAGGCGCAGGCGACAGGCGGATCGTCGGAGCTAAGGTCTTCGGCCTCCAGCGTCTCGCCATCGGTTGCAAGGATGAAGCGGGCCTTGCCCTTAGTCGTGGCGGGGCTGGCGCGCAGGGCAGCGATCGTGGCGGATGTTTGGCCGAGCGCGCAGGTGGCGATGTGGATGTTGTTGGTCTGCAGCACACCGCCAAGGTCTGACTTGTTCGACACGCCGCTGCGCAGGCGTTTCAGCGTGGTGTCTTTGTTCCCGAAGGCTTCAAGGAACTGGAAGGGGAATTCCTGCCGGTCAAAGGGTTTTTCGGCCAGTTCGGAAATGGCTTGTTCAATCTCAACGGCATTCATTCGGCATTCCAGGGGTTAATCACGCGAACACCGCAGCCGTCGAAATCCTTGACGTTGCGCGTGGCAATGGGGGCATCTGTGGCGCGGGCGATTGCGGCTATCTGGCAGTCGGCCTCGGCAATGGGTCGGCCTGCAGCGCGGCGCTGGGCTGCGATTTCGGCATAGGCTTTGGCTGCAAGGCTGTCGAAGGGCAGGACGCGTGACTGGAAATCCTGATCGATCATCGCGTCGAGGGCAAGTTGCAACCAGTCGCGGCGTTGACCTTCCGGCAGGATCGCGACGCCGGTGCGCAGTTCTGCTTCGGTGACCGCCGAGATGAACAGATCGCCTGCGTCATGGTCGCCGAACCAGTCCAGCACTATCTGGGCTGGTTCGGAGCGCATCAGTTCCGAAATCACGTTGGTATCGAGCAAGATCATCGGTCACTCGAGGTCCGGCGTGGGCCGCATGGGGCCGCGCTTCTCGTGAGGCAAGTCGATGCCGCCCACCGCCGCGAACCGGGCATGGATGGCTTCACCAAGGTTTTTCGGGGCGCTGGGCTGTCCGACAACCTGCCGCAGGATGTCGCGCGCCTCCTCCTCCATCGACCGGCCATGCTCGGCTGCGCGTACACGCAGGCGGCGCTTTACATCATCGTCAAGGTTCCGAATCGTTATGCTGGCCATGGCACCCTCCGGTTGCAGTGCCAAAGCTATGCAATGATTGCAGTGCAATCAAGCAACGTTTGCCCGATTTAC
>JANPDD010000185.1:0-2292 GCA_031431295.1 Hyphomicrobiales bacterium
ATTGACTATCTGGCCAAGCCTGCCGATGCCGATGCGGTTTATGGCGCGCTCATTTCTGACAAGGATCACCGCCAGGCCCTGCCGGAAAATCCCATGTCGGCGGACCGGGTGCGCTGGGAACACATCCAGCGGGTGTTTGAACTCTGCGACCGAAATGTTTCCGAAACGGCACGGCGCCTCAACATGCACCGCCGCACCCTGCAGCGCATCCTCGCCAAGCGCGCCCCGAAATAGTCAAGGATCATAGAGGCTGTGCAGGCGTTGCGCGCCGACGCGGGCAAAGTGCAGCGTCACCGCCTTGCGCCGCGAGGCATGCAAAGGATGATCCTCGGTCTGGCGCAGGATTTCAGCACCATATTGATCCGCCACCACAAGTCCCGCCTCTGCGGGAATGATGCCGGGATCAAGTTGAAGCGGAATGGCGAATGAGAAGCGGTCACAATAGGCGCGGTACTCGGGCCATTTTTGGTCGACGCGAAAGTCCTCAAGCGATGATTTGATTTCGACAATCCAGATCATGCCGTCATCCCTGACGCCAAACACATCGGCCCTGCGGCCTGTCGCCAGCGTGAACTCGGTGAGGACGGCAAAGCCATGCTGGCGCATGAGGCGGCAAACACCGCGCTGCACGGCAAGCGCTTTCTCCGACTGGCGGCCATCAAGGGGAAGCAGGGGACTATCTGGCATGGCGCTTCAGGAACTCCACCGCCGTCAGGGCCTGCATGTCGGCTATGGCGGCGGCCAACCGGTCATGTTCCCAATCCCACCAGCCAAGTGCGATAATCCGTGTACGGATGGGTTTCGGAAAGCGCCACTTCAAGCGTTTGGCCGGAACGCCTGCGACGATCGCGAAGGGTTCGACATCCTTTGTCACAATGGCACCTGCAGCGATGACCGCGCCGTGGCCGATGGAAACACCGGGCATGACGATGGCACCGTGGCCGATCCAGACATCATGGCCGATCACCACGCGTTTGGATTGGCGCTGCTCGCGAAAGCCCTTGTCGATCTTGGCGTCCAGAAAATACTCATTGGCGCGATAGGTGATCTTGTGTTGTGAAATGCGAGCCGTCGGGTGGTTCAGCGCATTGATGCGCGCATTGGCGGCAACAGCGCAGAATTTGCCGAAGCTCGTGTAAATCGCCTCGACGCCCCGTTCAAAGTAGCTGTAGGGGCCAACATCGCATTCAGCGAGGCTGACGCGCTCTGCCACATCCACAAACGCGCCAAGGGTGCAGTCACGGAGACTTGCGCTTGCATGAACGCGCGGTGTTCCGTCTCGCGTGGCTTTGGGGGAGTGGCGGCGGGGCTGTTGCACCCGACATCTCTAACAAAAAAGCCGCCCCGGTTGGAGCGGCTTTTCAAAATCATGAGTCAGAAGAATCAGGCGGCCTTCTGGACGTCCAGTTTTTTGGCAACGGCGCGCTTCAGTTTCAGCGCCTTGGCTGAAAGTTCGTCATTCTTGGCTTTCATGAGGAAGCTGTCGAGGCCGCCGCGATGCTCAACCGTTTTCAGGGCGTGGGCCGAGATGCGGAAGGAGTAGGAATTGCCCAGCGCATCGGAAATCAGCGTGACCTGGCAGAGGTTCGGCATGAAGCGTGTCTTGGTCTTGTTGTTGGCGTGGGAAACCTGGTTGCCCGTGAGCCAACCCTTGCCTGTGAATTCGCAGCGGCGCGACATGATGACTCTCCGTGTTCTCAGCGTAAGAAAGCCGGAAACTTCCGCTTCCGGCATGGATTTTGCGGTTCCTTAGCGAGCGGGCGCCCGAAGGTCAAGCCACACCGGCACTTCAAGTGGAATCCGGTGGTTTTGGTTCCCGGGAACACACCACCGCAACACCGTCCCCCATTGGCACAGATGGTTAACGCCAACAGGTACCGACGGGAATTATACCCTCAGGAAACGCGGGCTCGCTGACCCAAATTGTGCCTGGGGCAGGAGATTGGCCCCACAGATGGCGTGAACAGAAAGTGAATATCCACAATTCATCGATTCGGGCGCGCTTCGTTCCAACCTGGAACGCTTCGTTAATGAAGCACGGAAGATCAGACCTTTGGGATTAAGGAACCGACAAGGACTGAAGCCAATTCCTAACGGGGCGCGCCCAAAGTTGACCCGGTTTCCAAATATCCCGCCGCAGCATGCACAAGCAAAAGTGCCGTTTTATTAATCGAACAAAAAGCGAATATCCACAGTTCAGCGATTCGGGCGCGCTCTGTTCCGGTTTGAATCCAAGTCTTAAGGCGCTGTCTCAAAACCGCAAGAATGTGGTTTGCCTTTCGCGGACGGAAC
>JANPDD010000186.1:0-11904 GCA_031431295.1 Hyphomicrobiales bacterium
TGCCTGCGTGGGCATCGAGCACAGCGAAGGCAACGGGCTTCTGCCGCAGATAGGCAAGCACCCGGGTGAGCACCACATGCTTCAGGACATCTGCGTGGTTCCCGGCATGGTAGGCATGACGATAATTCATCGGCGGTCATAGAAGCCCTCAGGCGGACCTGGTCAACCGCAAAGCGCCAGCCATTAAGGCGCTGGTAACCATGGCGCATCACAATGGCCGGACCTATGTGTCCTAAGGTGGCTATGGGGCGTTCAATTGAAAGTTGTTTGAAGTCTGCTAATTCTGGTAGTGTTTTGAGCCTCTCGCGCGGTTCTCCCTATTCCTGACACAGGTTTTGGCTAGCCGACGAGTTTTTGGGGGTTTGACGAAATGAATGCAAAAATCGCTCTTGCCGTCGCTGGCTTGGTGGCACTCACCGGCTGCACGAGTTTGAACATTTTCAAAGATACCCCCTCATCCGGTGATCCGCAAACCGATCTTGCGCCAATGCCGCTCACGCCCGGTACCATGAACGCTGATCAGATCAAAAGCGTACTGTCCGGCAAGAGCTGGAAGTGGGCCAGTCCCAAGAACAGCGGCGTGACACTCTACGCCGACGATGGCAGCTCCCTCGTGGAAGTGACGGGCAAGGGTACAACCACAGGTAAGTGGTCTGTCAAGGATGGTCAGCTTTGCGAAAGTTTCGCACCCGCACCCTTCTTGCCCAAAGGCGTTCCCATGACGTGCCAGCCGTTCTCGGGTGCCGGCAACACCTACAGGGTCGGCCAAGCCACATTCACATTGGCGTAAACTTCAAGGAAATTCACAGTCTTGCCGCAATCTGACCACGGCTGCGCCGCCGCTGTTTCCTAGATATTTGGCCACTGATCCCCTGCAATTGGATCCGAGGCCACATGAGAATTCAACTGACAAGACGTACCGCCCTCTTGGGCCTGCTTGCCATTGCGGCACAGGCGGGCCGGGCAGCCCAGTCGGCTATGGCAGCGCCGCATCCGCTCTACGGTGACAGTATTGAAGGGGCGGCACGTGACCCCCTGCTCTTGCCGCCGCCCGAATCTCCCATCGACTATCCAATCGAACCAGAAGATCTTTCCGACATCCCCGAGCGCTTTCACCGCCAGACGGTGCCGTACTACGGGATGGAGGAACCCGGCACGCTTATTGTCGATCCCGGCGAGCGCTTCCTTTACATGGTTTTCCCCGGCGAAATGGCGCTCCGCTACGGCGTGGGCGTCGGCAAGGCCGGGTTTTCATGGTTTGGCGAAGCCACAATCGGCATGAAGCGCAAGTGGCCGCGCTGGGTTCCGCCGGAAGAAATGACGGTGCGTGACGAGCGTGCCGCCAAATGGGTGAACGGCATGCCAGGCGGACCGGAAAACCCGCTTGGTGCCCGTGCGCTCTACCTCCATGCCAACGGAGAGGACACGCTTTACCGCATCCACGGCACCACAGAACCAGAATCGATCGGCAAGGCCATGTCATCGGGATGCATCCGCATGCTCAATGAAGATGTTGCCGACCTCTATGAGCGGGTGCCGAAGGGTGCGCGCGTGATTGTGCTCGCCGCCGCCATCTAGAGCAACGGGCGGGCAAGTGGAATCACTTGCGAAGCGAAAGTTGCTCCAGATTCAATATGCTACAGCAACCTATCTGCGTTCAATTGAACGCAGGTTGCTGTAGAGCAACGGGCGAGCAAGTGGTCCCGGCTTTCGCCGCGATGACGCCACGTGCGAAGCGAAAGTTGCTCCAGATTCAATATGCTACAGCAATCTGCGTTCAGCTGAATGCAGATTGCTGTAGCGGGTGGCTTGCGGCGTGGCGCTTGCTGTGGCACATGGCGCGACGGGATGGTTTTATGGCGCAAGGTTGTGTCTGATGGATGGGTTTGGGATGCGCGTATCTGATATTGCCATTGTGTTTGCAGCAGCGTTAAGCCTTGCGGCGTGTTCCAGAGGCCCCAGCGGCGTGCGGGTTGTCAATGGCGGCACGTCGGCCATATCCGCACAGCAAGGCCAGACCATCCGCAATTTCTCCGCTGGCGAAATCCAGCAATCAATAGTCGGCAAGACATTCCAATACACGCGTTCGGACGGCAACGGCTTTGTCGTTTACAATGCCGACGGCACCTTTGATTTCCAGGACGACACCAAGGGCGCCGGCACTGGCCGCTGGTCGGCGAACGGCGAGCAGTTTTGTGAAAGCTTTGGCAGCGCCGCCCTGCAATGCGGCATCTTCAAGAACACCGGTGACGCCTATTTCGCGGCCAACTCCCGTCTCGTTGAAATGAAAGTCTGAATTCGCCAGCCGGTGCCACCACCCACAACGTCATTCCCGCGCAGGCGGGAATCCAACTTCAGATTCAGCGCGATAGTTGGATGCCCGCCTGCGCGGGCATGACGAAATTTGAGTGTTGAATTGCGGTCTGCTGACCTCCCGCCAGATCATGCAATAAACGGGTTGGACGTCCGTTCAATGCCAATGCGGCTGGCGCGGCCATGGCCCGGCAGAAAAGACACCTCATCACCGAGTGGCAGGATTTTCTCGCGGATTGATGTCAGAAGCATCGCATGATCACCGCCCTTGATGTCAGTGCGGCCGATTGAACCCTGGAAAAGCACGTCTCCCATCAGGGCAAAATTGTTTTCGGCATTGAAAAAAACCACCGAGCCGGGTGAATGGCCTGGCGCATGAATGACCCGGAAAACAAAGCCCGCGGCGTCCACCGTGTCGCCCTCGGAGAGCCAGCGATCAGGAAGCACGGGGCGGGCGTCCAGCAGGCCGAAACGCGCGCCCGATTCGACAAGGCCTTCCAGCAGAAACAGGTCAGCCTGGTGCGGACCCTCAATCGTGACGCCAAGCTTCTCCCGCAAACCCGCAGCACCGCCCGCATGGTCGATGTGGCCGTGGGTCAGAAGGATTTTTTCAACCGTCACGCCCAATTGGGAAATTGCGGCAAGGATCACATCAATATCACCACCGGGATCGACAACCACGGCGCGTTTTGACGCCTCATCATGGATGATCGAGCAGTTCTGCTGAAATGGCGTGACCGGAACGACGGCCACACGAAAGCGGGCTTGCGATGATGAGGGAGGAGCTGACATGGCGCTGGCAGATAGCGGGCCTTCCCCGTGCACGCAACCAGCACCCTTGCGCCACCCCACAAGGCCCTCCTCGCGCGCTTTCCGGCCACATGGAACCATGTGGCCGAAAAGAATTCGCGCAAAGGCGTATGTTGGAGCAAATTCTTGTCACCAAGACGATTCCGTCTTGGCGGAATTTGCTCTAGGCTGGCCGCCATGACTGCTGTTTCCGAACTTATCACTGTCAGGGACTTCCTGCGCCATGCGGTCAGCCGCTTCCGCAGTGCGCAAATCGTACACGGCCACGGCACGACAAGCGTGATTGATGAAGCAGCCTTCATCATCCTTGAAACCCTGAAACTGCCCGTTGATGACATCAATCCGTGGCTTGATGCCAGGTTGCTCAAGGCCGAGCGCGCAGCACTGGCCAAGGTGATCGACCTCAGGGTCAAGACACGCAAGCCAGCCGCCTATCTCGTCGGCAGGACCTACATGCACGGCATCCCGTTCCACGTTGACGAGCGGGTGATCGTGCCACGCTCTTATTTGGGTGAGCTGTTGATGAACGGCACATTGGGACCCGATGGGCTTGGCCTCTATGCAGCACCCGATGACGTTTCGCGTGTGCTTGATCTCTGCACCGGCTCCGGTTGCCTCGCCATCCTTGCGGCCATGGTGTTCACAAAGGCCCATGTCGATGCGGCTGACCTGTCGAAGGACGCGCTGGCGGTTGCCAAGATCAATGTCCGCACCCACGACATGGAAGACCGCATCACGCTGCACCGGGGAGACTTGTTTGCCCCGCTGAAGTCGAAACGCCATGATCTCATTCTCTGCAATCCGCCTTACGTGGCAAAAGCCGAGGTCAAGGCCTTTCCGCCGGAATACCGCCATGAACCCGTAGTGGCGCATCTGGGTGGTGAGGACGGGTTTGACCTGGTGCGGCGCGTCCTTGGCGAAGCGCCACGGCACCTGACGGATGATGGCGTGCTGGTTGTCGAGATCGGCACGGGCCGTGACATTCTTGAAGATGAATTTCCGGCCCTTCCCTTCATCTGGATTGATACCGCCGAAAGCGATGGTGAGGTTTTTGCGCTCAGGGCGAGAGACCTGAAAGGCGCTTGAAATTTTCCCAAATCATTCTCGTGTGGCGGTGCATCTCCGGCATCAGCGGCAAGCAGGCCCTTGCCAGCCGCGCATAGGCACCAGGCCCCAGTTCCCTTTCGAGCGCGGCCACGTAATTAGGCAGTGATGTCCAACCCGCAACAGTTTGCGCGGTGAATTCACAATGGAACTGCGTTGACAGGGCGTGGTTGCCGATGGCCATGGCCTGCACGGCCGTTGCGGGTGACCTCGCAAGAACACGGGCTCCCGCAGGCAACGTTTGCACCTCCGCATTGTGCCACTGCATGACCTGCATGGTGTGCGGCACGCCGCCCATGGCCGGATGCTGCCTGCCTTCATCCGTCAATGTGACGGTGTGCACGCCCACTTCACCACCTTCAGCCAAGCCCACATCACCCCCCAGCGCTTCCGCCAGCATCTGGTGGCCCAGGCAAATGCCGAGATAAGGTTTGGCGCGATCATTCACCCATTCGCGGATCGTCGCCTTCTCATCACGCAGATACGGATACTCATCTTCCTGCCAGGTGTCCTGCGCGCCGCCGAGAACCAGCATCAGGTCATAGTCCTTGAGCGGCGGAATGGCCTCGCCCGCAAACAGGCGCACCGGCACCGGCAAAAGGCCATCCTCGGCAAACCAGTCGAGGAAGCGTCCGGCGTGGTCATGGTCCATGTGCTGGAGGATGAGTGCTTTTTTCATAGGTCTGTCAACGGACCTGCGGCATGACCAGCGTTCGCGCCCGGCAGGCATTGGCCTCATTGGCGCCACAGGCGGCAAAACTTCCCCGGCGGTTGAGGCAAATGCGCAGTTCCGTCAGTCGCGCCCGGTCGCGGGCATTGCCGCACTGGACGGACAGCATGTCGGTCGTGAGGTCGCGGTTGGTTTTCACAAAATCAGTGCGCAACTGTTCTGGCGTGGTGAGAATGTCTGCCGTGGGCGACAAGTAGCGCGCGGGGATCCTGACCTTGTCGAACAACAGGCGTAACGCGCGGAAATAGTCAGCCTGCGAAACGCCGACACAGGCGCCGTGCTTTTTCCACTCATGGATGATGAGTTTCCGCGACGGCATGATGGCCAGCATCGCGGTGATCGCGTGTTCCTCAACCCAGGCTTCGCGTGTTTGGCAAAATTCCGGCCACCCCTTCTGGAACTGTGGCCAAAGCCCATGCACAACAAAAGCGAAGCGCCGCCCCGGTGAACACTGGGTGATGTCACGCGCTCCGGCATCGCTGGCGCAATAGGTCGGCGACCACGACAGCGCGAGGACGAAATAGTCAAAGACGCCGGCCCTGTCACTGCGCGCCGCAGCAGGCGAAACCGCCAGACAAATCCAAATAGCAACAGTAAAGATGCGCAACACGAACTTACTCCAGCAACAGGTTGACGGCCTGGGGGCCGCGCCCACGGACATCATCCTGGGTTTCAAAAGACAGCCGCATGCCGTCCTCCAGATAGGGCAGGCCAGCCTTTTGCACGATGGAGACGTGCACAAAAATGTCCCGCCCGCCATCGTCGGGGGAAACAAAGCCGAAACCCTTGTCCCGGTTGAAAAACTTGACCTGGCCTGCGCGCCGCATGATTTTTTTCCGTGGGTTGGCTTATGGGCAAAGCCGGCCCGCATCGCAAGGGTCCGGAGCAGCGGCGATTGCCTCAACCAAACTCCGTCCAAATGAACGCCCGTTGCTCTGGCCTTTCAAATTGCGCGCCGCTCTCCCATATTGGCGCTTGCATGAAAGTCCTGGTCATCCACGCCCACCCCAAACAGTCCCATTCGGAAGTCCAGCGCGCCCTTGCCGCTGCGGCGCGTGACGTCAAAGGTGTCACCTTTCATGACCTCTATGGTGCCTACCCCGACTTCAACATTGATGCCGCCCGCGAACAGAACCTGCTGCTGGCCCACGATTTGATCGTCCTGCAACATCCCTTCTATTGGTATTCCAGCCCCGCACTCATCAAGGAATGGCAGGATATCGTGCTGGATTTCGGCTGGGCCTATGGCCCGGGCGGTGACAAGCTGCACGGCAAGTTCCTGCTGACGGCACTGAGCACCGGGGGCTCGGAAAATGTCTATCAGTCCGAGGGCCGCAACCGCTTCACCGTCGATGAACTGCTGCGCCCCTTCAACCAGACGGCCTATCTCTGCGGCATGGCCTACATGAAACCCTTCATCGTCTATGAGGGGCGCCGTCTCGCGGGCGATGGCCTTGTGGACAAGGTCCGGCAGTATGCGGATTTGCTGGATGATCTGGTCAACGGGCGCATTGACCCCCGCAAACAGCTTGCGGACGGATACAAACCACCTGAAAGTTTCAGCCAAGGGCGGCACCCATGAGCCTCAATGAATTTCTCCTGGGAGCATTGCTCTACCTCGCTGCGGCAGTGGTTTCCGCGCCCATTGCCAAACGTCTGGGGCTCGGGTCGGTGCTGGGTTTCCTTGCTGCGGGTGCCATCATCGGTCCATCGGTGTTGGGACTGGTCGGACACGAGGGAGAGGCCGTCAAGCACTTTGCCGAATTCGGCGTCATCGTCATGCTCTTCCTTGTCGGGCTTGAGCTCGAGCCATCCAAACTCTGGCAGTTGCGCAAGCAGATTTTTGGTCTTGGCCTCATGCAGGTCGTTGGAACGGCCGTCGTGCTTGGCGGCGCTTCGCTGCTGATCAGCGCAGGCTGGCGCGAGAGTCTGGCGATTGGACTCATCCTTGCGCTTTCGTCAACGGCCATCGTGCTGCAAACCTTGCAGGAAAAAGGCACCCTGAAAACGCCGGTGGGCCAGTCCGTGTTTTCGGTGCTGCTGTTCCAGGATATTTCCGTCATTCCCATGCTGGCGCTGCTGCCGCTTCTGGCCGTCGCCGCGGTTCCCGGCGAAATCCATTCACCCTCATTGATCGCTGCCTATCCTGTTTGGGCGCAGGCGTTGCTGACCATTGCCGCCGTGGCCCTTGTGCTGGTGGCGGGGCGCTATCTCATGCGGCCCCTGTTCCGCATCGTGGCTGAAACAGGCACCCGGGAAATTTTCGTGGCCTTCGCCCTTCTCATTGTCGTTGGCATCACCCTGCTCATGGGTTTTGTGGGCTTGTCAGCAGCACTCGGCACGTTCCTCGCCGGTGTCGTGCTGGCTGACAGCGAATACCGCCATGAACTGGAAATGGATTTGCAACCCTTCAAGGGCCTGTTGCTCGCCATTTTCTTCATCGCGGTGGGTGCCGGCATTGATTTCTCACTGCTCTCGTCGGCGCCACTCATGCTGGGGCTTGGCCTTGTGGTTTTCATGGCCTTGAAACTTGCAACCCATTTCGGGCTGACGGCGCTGTTCGGAATGAACGGACCGGACCGTGCGCGTTTTTCCTTTGCGCTGGCGCAGGGCTCGGAGTTCGGCTTCGTGCTGATCACGCTCTGTGCCGGCCTCGGGCTTCTCACGGGCATCATGCCGGGACTGCTCACGGCCATCATCGCCCTTTCCATGGCAGCGGCACCGCTGTTGATGATGCTGGATGAAAAACTGGTGCAGCCGCGCTTTGCCGATGGGGATTTTCTGCGCGAGGATGACGTCATCGCCCACGCCGGTGTTGACGCCATCATCGCAGGCCATGGCCGCTTTGGCATGACGGTGGGGCGCGTGCTCAACGCGCAGGGCAAACGCACTGTCGTGCTCGATCTTGATTCCACACAGGTCGATGTGCTTCGCAAATTCGGCTTCAAGGTTTTCTATGGCGATGCGCTTCGCCTTGACCTCTTGGAATCCGCCGGCGCCCGGGAGGCAAAGCTCATGGTCATCGCCATTGACGACAAGGAAAAGACGCTGGATCTGGTGAAACTCGCCAAGCGCAACTTCCCCCACCTCAAGCTGCTCGTCCGGGTCTTTGACCGCGCCCACGCCCTTGAAGTCATCCGCGAAGGTGTGGACCAGGTTTACCGTGAGGTTTTCGGCACCTCGGTTGACATGGCACGCGATGCGTTGTCCGCCCTGGGCGTCCACCCCTATGAGGCCCAGCGGGCGGTGACCAAATTCCGCGCCCATGACGAACGATTCTTGCGCATGTCGGCGCAACATGCAGGTGACCAGAAGGCCCTCATTGATCTTGCCCGGCAATCGCGGGCGGAGATCGAAAAGGTCTTTGCCGCCGACCGCCTGGGCGAAACCGTGGTGCCGGATACGGCCTGGCATGATGAGGACTCCAGCAAGCACTGACCGCGCCCATTTTTCTTAACGCATTTTCTTCATACAAATGAATGTCTTGTGAATTTCCGTTTCAGGGCAAGTTCATCGGCAATCCCTTAGCTTGGCAGCAGTTACCGCGTACCAAGTCAGGAGTAAGCCCCATGAAACCTGTCGTCCTTCTTTCTGTCGCCCTGATCGGCCTCTGCCCGGAGTTGGCCATGGCCAAGTCGGTGTTCACGACGATCAGCATGTCCACCTTCAAGTCCAGATGCTCCGCCGCCGGCGGCACCATCACCAACGTGTCGGCAGGCGGTGTCAGGTGCCGGCTGCCCAGTGGTGCCACCGTCACCTGCTACGACACGGACGGACCGGGCCTTTCCTGCGACTATCGCACGGTGTCGGATCCCAGGATCCCGCGCATGCTCGACCAGCCGCAATCCATGGACCCGAACCTTGGAAACACGACACCGAAGTCAGAATCTGGTGCCTCCACCGTTGATGGCGGCAACAATCCGTCCGGCGGAAAAGGTGACACAGCATCCGGTGCGGATTCCGGGCCGGACAGCATGGGCGGCGACAGCGGCCCCACTGTGAATTGACGCGGTTTCTTCCCGGCTTGGTGGTTCCATCACGCCGGGAAGCGCGCTAGGCTGGGCCATGAACGCGCCCCAACCGAATATCCCCCAGACCAACATCCACGACATGACCATCGACCCCCGCAACCAGAACATCCTGATTTCCGTGAATGGAACGCTCGTGGCCCGCGCCGAAGCGGTGGTTTCGGTCTTCGATTCAGGTTTCATTCTGGGAGACGGCGTGTGGGAAGGCTTGCGCCTCGTCAACGGTGGCGTGCCCTTCCTCCATGCCCATATCGAGCGGCTCTACGAAGGCGCCAAGGCGATCTTCATGGACATCGGCCTCACACCGCAGACACTGGTGGACCGGCTCTTTGCCTGCATCGATGGCAACGGCATGAGCGATGGCGTGCACATCCGCCTCATGGTCACGCGCGGCGTCAAGGCCACACCCTACCAGGATCCGCGCGTCACCATCTCGCCCGCAACCATCGTCATTATTCCGGAATACAAGGAGCCCAATCCGGACAAGATGCAAAACGGGATCACGCTGCACACCGTCAATGTGCGGCGTGGAGCCCCTGATGTGCAGGACCAGAAACTCAACTCACATTCAAAACTCAATTGCATCACGGCTTGCGTGCAGGCTGCCAATGCGGGTGCCGATGAAGCCCTGATGCTCGATCCTTTGGGGTTCGTCGCCACCTGCAACTCCACCCACTTTTTCATCGTCAGACGCGGCGAACTGTGGACCTCGACGGGGCAGTACTGCATTCCCGGCATCACCCGCGCCAACCTCATGCGCGTGGCAAAATCCCTCAACATTCCGGCCTTCGAAAAGCAATTCTCGCTCTATGATGTCTATGGCGCCGATGAGGCATTCGTCACCGGAACCTTCGCAGGCCTCGTTCCGGTGCGTGTGATTGACGGCCGCCCCGTCCGCCATCCCATGTCGGTTGCAGAGTGGAGCGGCCCCGGCCCCATTTCGCGCAAACTTTCGGAAGGCTACAAGGCCCTGTGCAAGGCCGAGAGCACGCGCAGCCTATAGATCGCGGTCATTTATGTTGTCTCAAACAAAAATGACAAAACGCGATCGAGTCAATAGATTGGCGCGCGATCGGGCGCAAAACCGCTGCCCACTTTTGCTGATCGCGCGCTGATGTTCTGGTCCTTTGTCCTGGCATCGATCCTGATTGAACTCACACCCGGCCCCAACATGACCTGGCTTGCCGTGCTGGGCGCGGCGCGGGGGCGCGCCACGGCACTCGCCGCCGTCGCTGGCATTGCACTGGGCCTTGCCATCTCGGCTGCCGTTGCGGGCCTCGGCCTCACCGCCGTGCTGCTGCAATTCCCCGCCCTGTTCCAGGTGCTGCGCTGGGCCGGAACGCTCTATTTGTTCTATCTCGCCTGGGATGCCTGGCGGGACTCATCAGGTGAACTCGACAATACGCAAGCCACTCTGGGCGTGGCCTTCCGCCAGGGCCTGATCAGCAATTCGCTGAACCCCAAGGCCTATCTCTTCTATGCGGTCCTGCTGCCGCAATTCATTTCCGGTGAAGCGAGCCTTGCGGGCGAGATCGCACTGCTCTCTGCCATCTATGTTGCGGTGGCCACCATCATCCATGCCGGCATTGCGGTGGCCTCCGGCTCCATGGCAACATTCCTCGAGACCTCACCCCGCGCGGTCACCATCAGGAAAGGGCTTGCCATGCTGATTGCACTCGCCGCCTGCTGGTTTTTCTACGCCACCAAGCTGTCAGGATGAACATGATCATGCACAAGATCATCGCCCCGAAGATATTGGCCATGTGGAGCGGCCCCCGCAACATCTCGACCGCCATGATGTATGCCTTCGGCAACCGCGCCGATTGCGAGGCCTGGGATGAACCTTTCTACGGCTTCTCGCTACTGGCGAAGGGCAATGACCACCCCATGCGCGGGGAGATCATCGCCGCCATGGAAACGGACTGGGGCAAACTGGTTGAAAAGTGCACAACACCTTCCGCAAAGCCCCTGCTCTACCAGAAACAAATGACGCATCACATGCTGGAAGGCCATGACCGGAGCTTCATCCTCAAGCTCAGCAATGCCTTCCTGATCCGTGATCCGGCCCGCGTACTCGCCAGCTACACACAGAAATGGGCCGACGTGGATTTGCGCGCCATCGGCTTTGTGCAGCAGGCCGAAATTTTCGACATGGTGACACAGAGTCTCGGTCACGCACCGCCCGTCATCGACGCTGATGATGTGCTGGCCAATCCGCGTGGGCTGCTCACCAAACTCTGCGCCGCCTGCGGAATCGCTTTTGATGATGCCATGCTGAATTGGCCCAAGGGACCAAAACCGTTTGACGGGGTCTGGGCGCCCCACTGGTACAACGCAGCCTGGGCTTCGGAGGGATTTGCCACGGCCCGGACGCCGCAAGCCACTGAACTGCCGGGGCCTCTCGCGGCCATCGCCGAGGCCGCAACGCCCTACTATGAGGCGCTGAAACACCACGCCATCAGCCCGCAATGACCCACAAACCAAAAATGGCCGGGGGTTGTCCCCGGCCAGTTGCAACTTTCGGTAACGGAGAAACGTCAGCGGGCGATCGCCTGCCCGATGAGCGATCCCGGAGGCGGTGCGACGGGCACCGGCTTCAGGGAACCGCCTTCCTTCTCGACTAGAAGCTCAACCTTGCGCAGCTCTGACACTTCGCCGTCCAGTTTTTCCTTCATGGCTTCATGCTGGTCGCGAAGCTCGGCCACGGTGCGCAGGATGTTGTCGCGGCGCGACCGCACCGACTTTGCCGCCATGGAATAATTGACATTGTTGGGATCAGCGATCCCGGTGCGCGTCTCTTCGGCCTTCACATGGGCGTCGAGATCGTCGTGTTTCCGCATGAGGTCCTGGATCATCAGGTCCATGTCCGCCACCTGGCGGCGGACATCCTCGGTGCGGAAGCGGTGCAGCCTCAAAAGG
>JANPDD010000187.1:0-7838 GCA_031431295.1 Hyphomicrobiales bacterium
CTCATGGCCGCCGTAGCCTGAACGTCATGCAAAGCAGAGCAAAGAGGCGGAAAGTCCTCGTACACAAACCGCACCACTGACGTCCATACTCTTTCAAAAATCAAAACCACGCAAAGCGAAGCGTTTTTCAGCAACCTGCTAACGCGACTTACATTTCGTTCCAACGCAGTGTTGAAACCGTGCGAAGGATATTGGCGTCGGGCATGGCAGCACGAATTGCAGCGTCCGCAACCGCAACGTCAACGCCATCATCATGGAGGCCCGTCATGTAAACGCAGGCCAGACCTTGGCCTGCCGCGCCTTTGATATCGGTCTCCGGTCCATCGCCAATGGCCAGAATGGTTGCCAGCGGCACGTCATGATCGCGGATCGTGGCGGCCCTGCGCCGCGCCAGATCATAGATGGGCGCAAAAGGCTTGCCTGCCATGAGCACCTTTCCCCCCAGCCCTTCATAGGCATCAGCAAGCGACCCCGCGCAATACTGCAATCTCTTGCCTTTACGCACCACCCGGTCGGGATTGGCGCAGATCATGGTCAACTTTCGCGCCAGCATATCCTTGAGGAGCGCGTCGTAGTCCTGTGGCGTTTCGCGGTCATCGTTAAAAAGACCGGTGCAGATCACCGCCGATGCAGCCTCGATCGGCATGCGCTCAATCCCGAGGCCGTCGAAAATCGAGGTGTCGCGCTGCGGGCCAAGGTGAAACAAGCGTCCATCCGTCTGGCGCATGAGGTCACGGGTGACATCACCGGACGTCACCGCCGTGTCATAGGCAGCATGGACAATGCCAATTTCATCCAGCTGTCGTGTCACACCGGCTGTGCTGCGTGGCGAGTTGCTGACCAGGACAACCGTGCCGCCATTTCGGCGATGCTGTTCCAGGCAGTTGACCGTCGCGGCATAGGGCGTCTCCCCATCGTGGAGCACCCCCCAGATGTCACAAAACCAGACGGGATATCGCGTTGAAAGGTCTCTCATGGTTTCGGCCATGAAGCATGTTGGGTGAGACGAAGCAATGGTGTGGGAGGGAAGCGTGCCCACCCGCTATTCGGCGGCCGCGTTCAGTTCCTCAGTTGCATGGCCAAGGGCGGCATCACGGCGCACCCGGCGCGGCTCTGCAAAGGCAGGCCCGGCGGCAAAGCGCGCCACCCGCATCAATTGCGTGGCCTGCTGGGCGTTGGCCACACCGGTGACGATCACCTGCACATGCAACGCCCGCGCCGCCTGCACGAAATTGGCTATTCCCGCGGACTGCTTGGGTTCCTGCCCAACGCTGCCCGATGATATGGCAACATAGCGCACGTTGAGCTTGTCCATGGCCGTCAGATCAAGTCCCGAAACGGCGGCATTCGAAAGGCTCATTTCCAGCCCGGCGCGCGCCAGATAGGCAAGGCCCTCAATGCTCGTTTGCGGCAATCCGGCGAGAATTGCATGGGGCACATCAACAATCACACCATCGCTCAGACCGCTTTCGCCAGCATGCATGTGGACAATGCGGGCCAACGCTTGCGGCGTTCCCAGCGTCGAGGCACCCAGTGGCACAAATATCTTGAGGCGGCTGTCCCGCTTGCGCAGGCGCCGGAGCAGCATCAGTGCCTCGCGATAGAGGTGCACGTCAAGTGCTGGCCGCCGCACACCGGTCATTTCGTCGTTGGCGGGGGTTGTGAAATGCATGCGGTAGTGTGCTGTCTTGCCGGAGAACAGATCGATCACCGGTTCCAGCGAGATCACCACTTCATCAGCGTTCGACAATTCCTCCAAACCTACAACCGCCTTTGCAACAGGCACGGCCTCCACCGCTTCGGCAACGTGGACGTCTGCGCCGTTCTTCTGCTGAGCCACTGCCGTCGCTGGCACTTTCTCTGCTTCCACGGCACTCCATTGCGATGGGTGAACAACCATCGTACGGCGCGGCGCGGCGAGGCTTTGGCTCTGCATTTGATATTGCCGTTCGACCATGCCGCGCAAATCCGTGGCAAGGCTGATCTGGCTTTGGCGCAACTCGTGCATGTCGATCGACAGCGAAGAGGCAAGCCCTTCGGATTCCGCCCGAAGCACACTCACCTGCGCGGAAAGATCTGCCGCAACCCGGCGCTCTTCACGCGATTCACGCATCAGACTGCTGAGTTCATTCGCCAGCTTGCGCATGTCCCGCTGGATCAGCCGGGTATGGCGTGTCACCACCGCAAACAACAGGAACAGGCCGCAGGCGACTGCAATGGCCGCCGCCGACCAGTAGAAGCCATTCATGGTCTTGGAGCTGAGGGAATAGACCCCAACATAAAAAGGCACGGCGGCACACAACGCCACCGACAACAGCCAAGGTAGTTCACGTCCGTAACCCATTGACCTACGCGCCCGCCAAACACCAACGCCGACAATGTCCGCGTTTGTACACTGCGCCCCTTTGCAGGGAAGTCTATTACAGTGAAGCCACCGATGCCAACACTTTTGGCATCTTTTCCATGAAGATTTCCTCGATTTGATTCTTGTTTATGATTAACGGCGGTGACAGCGCAATGGTGTCAGCCGTGATCCGCATAAGGAATCCGAAGTCATGGAAGGCGTTTTCCATGGCCTTGTAGGCCCTTAGTCCTGGTTTGCCATCAACAGGCTTTATATCAACAGCGGCGACAAGCCCAAGTGTGCGGATGTCCTCCACCAGGGGATTTCCCTGTAGCGAGAAGGCGGCATCTGCCCAGGCACCCTCCAGTTTGCGGGCATTTTCAAAGAGGTTTTCGTCGCGGTAGAGATCCATGGTCGCAACACCCGCCGCTGCCGCCATGGGGTGGCCGGTGTAGGTGTAGCCATGGAACAACTCGATCGCATGCTCCGGGCCGTTCATGAATGCATCATAGATGCCCTGGCGCGCCAGAACCCCACCCATCGGAACCGTGCCGGACGTAACACCCTTGGCAAAAGTCAAAAGATCCGGCGTCACTCCAAAACGCTCGGCGGCATAGGCGTGGCCAAGGCGGCCGAACCCCGTAATCACTTCATCAAAGATCAAAAGAATGCCGTGCTTCGTGCAGATTTCACGCAGTTTCTTGAGGTAGCCCTTGGGTGGAGGCAAGACGCCGGTTGAACCCGCCATGGGCTCAACGATCACAGCAGCGATGGTCGATGCATCATGGAGCGCCACCAGTCGCTCAAGCTCCTCGGCCAAATGAGCGCCCCAACTGGGTTCGCCGCGGGTGAAGGCCTGCTCCTTGCGGTTATAAGTGTGGGGCAGATGGTCAACGCCTGCCAGCAGGGCTCCAAACCACTTGCGGTTGGCAACCATGCCGCCCACGGAAATGCCGCCGAAATTGACACCGTGATAGCCGCGTTCGCGGCCAATCAGCCGCGTGCGTGTGCCTTCGCCGCGGACGCGATGATAGGCGAGCGCGATCTTCAGCGCACTGTCTGCGGCTTCTGAACCCGAATTGCAGAAGAAGGCATAGTTCAGGTCGTCGGGCGCCATGGTTGTGAGGCGTGAGGCAAGCTCAAACACCTTGGGATGGCCGTACTGGAAGGTTGGGGCGAAATCGAGTTCCGCTGCCGACTGCTGGATCGCCTTGACGATGGGATCGCGGCAATGTCCGGCATTGCTGCACCAAAGGCCGGCAGAGCCATCCAGAATGGCGCGGCCCTGCAGGTCGTAATAGTGCATGTCCTTGGCGCGTGCGATCATCCGGGGGCGCTGCTTGAAGGAGCGGTTGGGCGTAAATCCCATCCAGAACGGCTCAAGATTATTTGGCGTCGGGTCAAAACTGGACGGTGGCACTGGCTTGTTCATGGGGCACATCTCCTCGGCCCCGGGTGCGGGGCAAACGCAATTGATGCCAACTCATAGCAGATCGTAGCCCCTTTGGAACATGGACCAGTCCACCGGATTGCCCCACGCCAGCACGGGCACAGCCGCGAGGCTCCTGGAAGGTCAGTTGCTCTTGGCGAAATCACCCAGCAATTTTGTACGCAGGCAGTGTCGCCATTCCTCCCGGAAGACATGCCCCCATTCAACCGTGCGCTCACCGATGGGGCGCAACTTCAGATCAGCGCTCTTGGGGTTGCGGACAGGCACAAGGTATTTGCGGCCATACACATGGGCAACATAAAAGCCCTGGCGCGCACCCTGCCCGTCCGAAATCCGCACAATCTGATCCGACATGTAGTCATCGGCAACGACCGCAGCATAGACCCTGCAAGCCTTGGAACGGACAGTTTCAGCTTGCGCGGCAGTTCCGGCAAAAACGGCAAAATGAGCCGCAATGGCCAACTTGAAAATCATACGCATGACAACACCCAAACAACGAAAGCCACATCTGGGCACAATCCTGCAATGGCACAGGTCGTTAGTAAAGTGTTAATGATGGTTAACGACGGCCTTCCTTAATGGCCACCCGGGCGCGCCCTATGCTCCCGCCATGATCGCACCATATTTGCAGCCGAAATTTCATCTGCGGCGCGGGGGTGCTCGCAGCGGACGGAACTCACATGTCTTCCTTTTCTCAGATTATCGCCGGTGGCCTCGTCGGCCTTGGTGTGGCGGCAGGTGGCATGCTTGCCGGCCAGTCCCTGGTCGAAAGCAGGCTTGGCTATCGCGTTGTCACGGTCAAGGGCCTGGCGGAGCGCGAGGTCAAGGCCAACCTCGGCTTCTGGCCGATCCGCTTTGTGACGAGCGGTGCCTCGCTGGAAGACGCGCGCGGCAAGCTTGAAACCTCCGAAGCATCGGTGAAGTCGTTCCTGAAGGCCAATGGCTTTGTCGACCAGGACATGCAGGTGCAGAACATCCAGGTGGAAGACCGCATTGCCGGCTTCAATGCGCAAGGGACACCCGTGGAAAGCCGCTTTGTCCTGACGGAGGACCTGCTGGTGCGTTCGGCCGAGGTTGACAAGTTGCAGGCCTCTGCCCGCATGATCGGCGATCTTCTGAAATCGGGCGTCGTGTTTTCGGCTGATGCCTACAACGCCGGGCCATCCTTCGTCTTTACCCAGGTCAACGACCTGAAGGGCGACATGCTGACGGAGGCAACCAAGCGCGCCAAGGAAGCGGCGGAAAAATTCGCCGCCGAATCGGGCGCCAAGGTAGGTGATATCCAGAGCGCCAACCAGGGCATCATCGAAATCACCCCGGCCATCGAAATCCCCAATGACCGCCCGGAAAAGCAATTGAACAAGAAGGTGCGCGTGGTGACGACGATCACGTATTTCTTGCGGGATTGATCACTCGGCTTCCCAAGGGCGTTTGCGGGCGCCGTGGCGAATGTAAGAAACGATCGCTTCATTTGCCCTGATTTCGTAAACAAGGATATAGCGCCCAACAACCACCCGCCGAACATTCCGCAGACTGGTCTCCCCTCCTATCAACGGGAAATCAGAGATCAGCTTTGCAGCAGCTTCCACTCTCGCCGCCAAGGCGGCAGCGGCATGTGGGCTGTGCCCGTCAAGATAGGCAAGTGTTTCGGCTAGTTCACGAAGTGCGTTGGAATTCCAGCGCACTTTCATGCTGTGCGGTATTTGACGAACACTGCCTCCACCTCTTCATCGCTGGCGAAACTGCCTGCCGCGTTTTCCGAAATGCGTTGCGCGATGATCTTGTAATCCTGCTCATCCAAATCCCTGAATTCTACACCACTTGAGCGTTCTATGATAAGTGCCGCGCTCAGCAGGTCTTTCTGCGCGTCTTTGGGCCATTTCTCGGCGCGGACCAGTATCTCTTTCAAGGCAGACATTGGCATTCTCCTCAATTCACGCTTTTCCAAGCTTTCACAAAGAATGACACAGAAGCAAACACCCGGTCCAGCCCCATGGCGGCGAAGAATGAATAGGTGCCACGGATACGCACCCAACGTGCCTTCCAGATGCGGTTCTGCGAGTGAGCTTCAAAGTATTCTTCCCGCATGTCTGCGATTATTGGAACATAGATGGTTTCAAACGTTTTCTTGGAAACAGTGAAATCAAGAATTTGAAATAGTATTGCTCCGGGAGCAGAGAAGCTCATTGATTGAGTGCCAATCGACCTACTTGTCTCGCGCCTCACATCCAGACTGTTGTAGACCGTCAATGCGGTGAGCGAGACAAACGTAAGAACTGACCAAAAGCTGAGACTGTTGTCCTCTTGAATAATTCCTAGAACAAAATCTGTGGCAAAAACTGTATAGAAAAATATTGCGCCAGAATTAATCAGTATTCTGCTGTATGGGTAGATGGTTCTCCAGTTCATCCCATCACCTCCACCTCGCCAAACACCGCTTGCGCAGACCGCGCCGCAGCCAAAGCCCTCTGCCCCAGCCCCGTGATTGAAAACACCCGCTTGGGCAATCCGGAAACGTTCTCTTCCTGCAACTGCCGCGAAGTCACATAGCCCTTGTCGTCCATGCGTATGAGCGTCACATAGATTGTCCCCCGCGCCAGCTTGCCGCCGGACGCCTGAACCATTTCAAGGCCATACATTTCCTTCTTGCCCGCTAGCATGTCGAGAATGATCAGTTCCTTGGCAGATGGCAATCTGGGATCAGAGTTAAACATAAGCACGCTTTCACTTTGTAAGAGTGAGTCTTACATAGTGAAAGCATGAGGCGATGTCAAGACGACAAATCTACTTCTCTCCTCCACCTGATCGTTCCTGACACAATCCAACCCCGCGCCCGCATTGCCGGTTGAAGCCGCCGCCACTCTGACCTATGGCAGCCCGCAACCGATTTAAGTCACGGAGCCCGCCCATGAAATCCAAACTCGGCATGTCGCCCATTGCCTGGTGGAACGACGATTTGCCACAACTCAGCGATGATGTGTCGCTGGAGGAATGCCTGCGCCAGTCCCGTTCAGCGGGCTTTACCGGCATGGAGATGGGCAGGCGTTTTCCGCCCTCCGCTGCCGAAATGTTGCCAATTCTCAAGAAGGCCGATGTGACGCTGTGCGGTGGCTGGTTCTCCGGCACTTTGGTCAACGGCGAGCTTTCAGCCAACAAGGATCGCATTCTGCCGATGATTGAGCTGTTCAAGGCCGTCGATGCGCCCTGCATTGTCTATGGTGAAGTGAGCCGCTCGATCCAGGGGGACCGTTCAAAACCGTTGGCGACAAAGCCCACATTGACGGGTGATGAAATGAAGTCCTACGCCCGGCGGGTCACGGAATTTGGTGAGTGGTGTGCTGATCAGGGTATGCCGCTGTCATACCACCACCACATGGCGGCGGTCATCGAGACTGAGCCGGAACTGGACTCGTTCATGAACCACTCCGGACCCGGCATTCCGCTTCTTTTTGATGCGGGCCACATGGCATTCGCCGGTGGCGATGTGCTGCGCGTCATCGACCGGCACCACGCCCGCATCACCCATGTTCACACCAAGGATGTGCGCATGGACGTGATCAACAAGCTGGATCGCAGCACTGAAAGTTTTCTCGATGCCGTTGTGAAGGGCGCCTTCACAGTTCCCGGCGACGGATCACTGGATTTCGGGGCCATCGTGAAACGGCTGGCTTCCTATGGCTATGAAGGATGGTTCGTGGTTGAGGCAGAACAGGACCCGGTCAAGTCCCCGCCGCTCAAGATGGCACGGATCGGCCACAAGGAATTGCTGCGTGCCTTGGCCGCTGCGGGCTACAGCGTCGTCGCATAGCGTTCGTCCAAAATGACAAAGGCCGGGAAAACCCGGCCTTCGCGAAATCAGTGCAACGGGCGAGCAAGTTGCCTCGACTTTCGCCGGGATGACGCCACTTGCGACGCGAAAGTTGCTCCAGATTCAATATGCTACAGCGTCGCCCGTGAAGAACCCCACTTTCACGCGGCTTGAAGTTTTTGCTGCGTAAGAATCAGGGCCAGTAATAGGTACAATAAATCCCTCAGCCAGTTGAG
>JANPDD010000188.1:0-1970 GCA_031431295.1 Hyphomicrobiales bacterium
GTCCATGATGCCGCCCCACTGCCGCAACAGGCGCAGCTTTGATACAAACGGCATGAGAGATACGGCACACTCCATGACATTTTGCGTTTTGAAAAATTGCCCGCGCTGGGTGTAGGTGTTGAAACCGTCGATGTGGCCGCCAAACACCAGCCCGCCCTTGTCGGACTGCGAGAGGTAAAACAGTTCCGCCCCCCAGGATACGACATGATGCACAACGGGCTTCACCGGCTCTGAGACAAAGGCCTGCAAAACATGGCTTTCAACCGGCAGCCGCAGCCCCGCCATTTTGGCAACGTGCGATGAATGTCCGGCCACTGCGATTGCAACTTTTCCGGCATTGATGCGGCCACGGGTGGTTTCAACACCCGTCACCTTGCCAGCTTCCATGTTGATGGCGGTAACCTCGCAATTCTCGATGATGTGGACACCCAGTTGCGAGGCCGCACGGGCATAGCCCCAGGCGACGGCATCATGGCGCACCGTTCCGGCGCGTGGCTGGTGCAGTGCGCCATAGACCGGAAAGCGCGCGTCGTTCGAGTAGTCAAGATAAGGCAGGAGCTTTTGCACCTCGCCGCGATCCAGCAATTCGGCGTCGATGCCATTGAGCCGCATGATGTTGCCACGCCGCGCAAACTGGTCAAGCTGACCTGGCCCCACGGCCACCACCACCTGGCCCCGGTGCGAGACCATGCAGTTGTAGTTCAACTCGTGCGACAGACCCTCCCACAGCTTCATCGAGAACTCGAAGAACGCCGTGTTGCCGCCGATCATGTAATTGGAGCGGATGATCGTGGTGTTGCGCCCGACATTGCCGGAGCCGATATGGGACTTCTCCAGAACCGCGATGTTGGTTAGCCCATGGTATTTGGCGAGATAATAGGCCGTCGCCAGCCCATGCCCTCCCGCGCCGACGATGATCACGTCGTAAGTCGACTTCGGCTCCGGGAATGTCCATTGCTTGTCCCAGCCCTTATGGGAACGCAAGGCCTCACGGGCGAGTGCGAAGGCCGAATATTTCCGCATGGATCAATGCCTTTGATTGTGCGCGAGGAGCTGTCGAGTTCGTCATATAGGACTATACTGATTGCGGCAAAGCCTGTGCGCTGTTTGCGACGCACTTCCTGCATCAAGCGACCCGCATTTTCAAAATGGGCATTTGCCTCTCGACACACTCCCCTGATTCTGCTAATGCGCCGCCAGCTTGCGACGGGAAACCGCCGCGACGGGAGATTATATTTCCCGAAAACTATTGGAAATTTCACCTTATTTGAAAGGCTGTGTCGCTCGTGCAGGTACTCGTTCGTGACAACTATGTTGATCAGGCTCTCCGCGCTCTGAAGAAGAAATTGCAGCGCGAAGGCGTCTTCCGTGAAATGAAGATGCGCGGCCATTACGAGAAGCCGTCCGAGAAGCGTGCCCGCGAAAAGGCCGAGGCCGTGCGCCGTGCCCGCAAGCTGGCACGCAAGCGTGCCCAGCGCGAAGGTTTGATCGCTGTTAAGCCGGCAGCGGTTCCGGCACGCTGATCTGCCGTTTTTTCGTCTTTATGAACGGTTACGAAGGTGGGGTGGCGTTGCCACGCCGCCTTTTGTTTTGCCCGGATTTGCTGCGGGCATGAGGGTAGAAGCGGCGTTGCAAATCGCCGGGGAATATTAAGGACGGGCAAAATGCAGCTTTCCATGACGTTTATCCGCGCCGTTGCGCTTGCCGGGCTGGCCGCCATCGGCGGCTGTGTATCGACAAATCCGGGTGGCGAAATTGCAACGTCAATCGATCGCGCGGAAGGCTCGACAGAAAACATCGCGTCATTGACCGAGGTGATCAACCAAAACCCGTCTGATCCGGAGGCCTACAACACGCGTGGATCCGCGCTTGGAAGATCCGGCCGCTACAACGACGCTCTCAACGATTTCAACCGTGCCATCGAACTGAAGCCGGATTTCTATCAGGCTTATGCCAACCGGGCGCTGGTT
>JANPDD010000189.1:0-2603 GCA_031431295.1 Hyphomicrobiales bacterium
CTGCCATCCCCTGCCCCCACCCATCTGGGCGGGTGGAGACATGTGGATCAGCAATCCAATGTCGTGTCGCGCTCCCACTGGGTGAGATGGCGGCAATACTGGTTCCATTCATTGTGTTTCAGCTTCAGATAAGCTGACGACACTTCCGGACCAAGCGCTTCACGCAAAAAACTGTTCTTCTCGAAATTGCGCAGCGCATCGAGCAAATTGAGCGGCAGTTTCCGGGCATCCTTGATGGTGTGCCCGTCCGCATACATATCAATGTCGAGGCGCTTGCCGGGGTGAATTTTCTTGTCCACGCCGTCCATGCCGGCAGCGAGAATGCCAGCCAAAAGCAAGTAGGGATTGGCGGCGGCATCGGGCAGGCGGAATTCGCAGCGCCCGGCATCGGGGATGCGTACCATGTGGGTTCGGTTGTTGCCACCGAAGGTGATGGCGTTCGGTGACCAGGTGGCACCGGACACAGTGCGTGGCGCGTTGATGCGCTTGTAGGAATTGACCGTGGGGTTGGTGATGGCAACGAGCGAGTCGCCATGGGTGAGAAGACCGCCGATGAAATGATAGGCCAGTTGCGACAGGCCCATGCCCTCCTTGTCGGCGTCATCGGAGAACAGGTTTTTCCTGCCCGCCTTGTCCCAGACCGAGAGATGAACATGGCAGCCGTTGCCCGAGAGATTGATGAAGGGCTTGGGCATGAAGGTGGCGCGCAGCCCATGCTTTTCGGCAATCTGCTTCACCATGAATTTGAAGAAGGCAAGCTGGTCGGCGGTGGTCAGCGCGTCATTGAAACTCCAGTTGATCTCGAATTGGCCGTTCGCGTCTTCATGGTCGTTCTGGTAGGGCCCCCAGCCGAGGCTGGTCATGGTGGTGCAGATTTCAGTGATCACATCCAAACGGCGCATGATGGCGGCCTGATCGTAACAGGGCTTTTCTTGCGTATCGCGGGAGTCCGAAACAGCCGAGCCGTCGGCGCTGACCAAGTGGAATTCAGGTTCAACGCCGGCCATCAGCTTGATGTTGTTCTTCGCGTGCTTTTCAGCGAGGCGCTTCAGCGCAAGCCGCGGTGCCTGCTCGAGGGGCTTGCCCGACATCCATGGGTCGCCCGCAACCCAGGCAACACCCGGTTTCCACGGCAGCGGAATGATTGCGTCTGTGTCAGGCATGACCAAAACATCGGGATGGGCCGGCGTTTGATCGAGCCATGTAGCAAAGCCCGCAAAACCAGCACCGGCTTTTTGCATTTTGCCGGACGCTTCGGCCGGCACCAGCTTGGCGCGCTGGGTGCCAAACAGGTCGGTGAAGTTGAAGAGGTAATAGCTGATCCTGTTTTTCCGCGCGTAGGTCGCGAGATCCATGGCCATCGATTTTCTCCCTATTGAATTTTCAATCTTTTCCAACCACCCGTCATTCCGTCCAAGCACCAAAGCCGCAAGGCTTTGAGTTTCGCGCCAGCGAAGCGTTGTGCGCGAGACGGAATCCCGCTTTGGCAACATCACATGCGGTGCCGAAGCGGGATTCCGTGTCGCGGGCAACGTGTTTGCGTGCCGCAAACACTCGGTGCCCACTACGTGGGCTGGGCCCTTGCACGGAATGACGGTGGAGAGGGCAATGTATCAAATCACATTCCTTTTCCCGGAATCCAGCTTGTCCCCGCAAGGGGGACTTGCGCCATGGCGGCAGCCTCAATGGTCAGCGCGCACAGGTCTTCCGGTTCAAGGTTGTGGACGTGGGACTTGCCATTGGCGCGGGCGATGGTCTGGGCTTCCAGCGTCATGACTTTCAGGTAGTTGTAAAGTCGGCGGCCCGCCTTCACCGGATCAAGGCGTTTCATCAGTTCCGGATCTTGTGTGGTGATGCCAGCGGGGTCTCGGCCTTCGTGCCAGTCATCATAGGTGCCCGCAGTCGTGCCAAGGGCCTTGTATTCCTCTTCGTATTTTGGATCATTATCGCCAAGTGCCACAAGGGCTGCGGTGCCTATGGCCACGGCATCAGCACCAAGCGCCAAGGCTTTTGCCACATCAGCACCGTTGCGGATGCCGCCGGAAACAATGAGCTGCACCTTGCGGTGCATGCCCAATTCCTGGAGGGCGCGCACGGCGGGGCGAATGCAGGCAAGGGTCGGTTGGCCCACATGTTCGATGAAGACTTCCTGGGTGGCCGCAGTACCACCTTGCATGCCATCGACAACCACAACGTCGGCTCCGGCCTTCACGGCCAGTGCCACATCGTAATAGGGACGGGCACCGCCGATCTTTATATAGATGGGTTTTTCCCAGTTGGTGATTTCGCGGAGTTCCTGGATTTTGATTTCGAGATCATCGGGGCCCGTCCAATCGGGATGGCGGCAGGCCGAGCGCTGGTCGATACCCTTGGGCAGGCAGCGCATGGCAGCGACGCGATCAGAAATTTTCTGGCCAAGCAACATGCCACCGCCTCCGGGTTTGGCACCCTGGCCGATGACGATTTCAATGGCGTCGGCTTTGCGCAGATCATCGGGGTTCATGCCGTAGCGCGATGGCAGGTATTGATAAACGAGGTGCCGGGACTGGCCACGCTCTTCCGGCGTCATCCCGCCATCACCTGTCGTCGTCGATGTACCAGCC
>JANPDD010000190.1:0-2061 GCA_031431295.1 Hyphomicrobiales bacterium
GTGCTTTTGGTTCTCAACCAAAACCCTTTGTCGGCTGGATGATGCTGGTTGAGGATTGCCCGCAGTCGCGCGCGCCGGTGAGTGATCGGTCACCGCATTTCCCGGTCTTCCCAGAGTTCAAGGGCGCGTCATATGTGAAGCGGTACGAACTCCTTTGCGAAAAGCTGGTCAAGGAGCAGCTCTATACCTCCGCCTGCTGCCTCACCGCACCACGATCAAGTATTGCCGATGGTGCATACACTGAGCCCTCTGACTTGACAGGCCTGAAGACATTTGTGGCAACCTTTGCGGGCCACATTGCTGCCGAAGCGGCGCAATAGAATCATTGTGGGAGGACGGCTTGCAAACCATCCTCCCCCTCCGATCACTCGGAAGTGTCCGCGAGTTTGTTTCTGGCATCAATACGTCTTTGCAGCCAATCCAGTACCTCAGTCTCAACCCATCCGACCCGGCACGGACCGAGCTGTACCCGCTTGGGGAATTGCCCGGCCAATTCAAGACGCGAAATGTGTTGCGGCGAGTAGAGAACCAACTCCTTGAGTTGACGCTTCGATATCATTCTCATCGCGATCTCCTGTGAAGGAGGCTCGCGAGCCTCTGGTTGACAAACCCATAGGCGAGGGGAGGGTATCAAGAATTCGGAAGTTCCGCGAGGTGGTTTTCCATCAGCGGTATGCGCCCGATATCAAGTCACAACGAGCGTGATTTGTGAGACTAAAAAGAGACTAGGACAAAAACGAAATTCTGTTATCTCTTTGATTTTATTGGTGAGCCCGGCGGGTTTCGAACCCACGACCCTCTGATTAAAAGTCAGATGCTCTACCACTGAGCTACGGGCCCGACCGAAGCAGAATCCGCCAAGCGGTGCCCCTTTAGGAGCAAGGCCCGGGGTGGTCAAGCATTCCGGCCGGTCGTGCATTTAGCCAAAATTGCCACAATTAAGGGACTAATCACCGCTTTCAGCTATCGGAATCGGGGTTGCGTTGTAGTTGCAGCGCATGACATTGGGGAACGGTTCAAACAGATGACTGGTGTAGCGGCAGTGGTCCTGGCTGCGGGTTTGGGAACCCGCATGAAATCCGACGTGGCAAAAGTGCTGCACCGGGCTGCGGGGCTGAGCTTGCTTGGCCATGTGCTCAACGCCGCAAAAGCCTTGGCACCGCGCCATATCGTCGTCGTTCATGGAACGGGGCAGGATGATGTGATCGCAGAGGCACAGCGCATTGTTCCCGACTGCCGCTTTGCCGAACAGCGTGAACAGCGTGGCACGGGCCATGCGGTGATGGCGGCAGAGTCCGCGTTAACTGATTTCACTGGAACCATAGTTGTTCTTTTTGGTGATGCACCATTGGTTCAGCCGCAGGCATTGCGTGACCTTGTTGCGGTAAAGGACGCGGGCAAGCGTCTGGCTGTCGTGGGCTTCAAGGCTGCCAACCCCTTTGGCTATGGCCGCCTGATCATGGACGGTGAATCGCTTGTGGCCATCCGCGAACACCGTGACGCCAGCGTAGCTGAGCGCGCCATTGACCTGTGCAATTCCGGCGTGATGGCCATCGGCTCGCACCACCTCTGGCCGATGTTGCACAAGCTTTCTCCGGCGAATGCCCAGGGTGAACTGTACCTCACGGATGTCGCCGAACTCATGCATGGCGAGGGTTTTTCCTGCGCCGTCAGCCTGTGTCCGGAGGCGGACACGGCAGGTGTCAATGACCGGGTGCAACTTGCCGCCATCGAAGCTGAAATGCAGCGCCGCCTCAGGCATGAGGCCATGCTGAATGGGGCCACTTTTGTTGACCCGGCGACCACATATCTTTCCGCCGACACGGTCCTCGGCCGCGATGTCACGGTCGAACCCAACGTGTTTTTTGGCCCTGGCGTTGAGGTTGGCGACAATGTGACGATCCATGCAAACTGTCATATCGACGGTGCGCGGATTGCGTCTGGTGCCCGCATCGGGCCATTTGCCAGGCTGCGTCCCGGCGCCGACATTGGCGAAAATGCCCATGTTGGAAATTTTGTGGAAATCAAGAAGGCAAGACTCGGTAAGGGTGCCAAGGCCAA
>JANPDD010000191.1:0-1519 GCA_031431295.1 Hyphomicrobiales bacterium
CTGGCTTGCCCCGTCTGAAACTGATTGGCAATTACCGCTTGATGCAGGCGTTAATAGGGTACTGATTGCCATTTCACCCTTCGCACCCGTGACCAATATTCCAAGCAACTATACATTGAATGTCAAAGTGCAGTAAGTGTAGTGGCAATACAAAATTAGCATTGCGCTGCTAAATGCTAAAATTTTTACTCTAAATTCATGCACTATAACTAAATGTCCTGTATACAGCCAGCCATTTGTGATATATATTTAGATATCATTGATTTATCATCGTTGCATTCCAGCGAACTTATTCTATGATTGTTAAGTAGCTGAACGAGAACATATCATGAGACGTTTATCATACCTTGTACTTGGACTGATTTTGTTCGCAACTGCCCCGGTCATGGCTGCGGATTGCCCAACTTTAGTTCAGCAAGCATTGGCCGCTACTGATTCCCTATGCCACGAAACGGGCAAAAACCAAGCCTGTTATGGCAACATCAAACTCAGTGCCAGTCCCAATTTTCACGCTGAGAATTTTAGATTTGACCAACCGGGCGATCTGGTTGATCTTCATGCGATTAAATCACTGCAACTTTCTCCCATGACACTGGATACAGGCGAATGGGGTGTGGCGCTGATGAATGTAGAAGCAAACAGACCCAGTGCTAAACCCGCCAACCTCACAATAGTGGCATTTGGGGATGTGGCGCTAGAAAATACAGTTGCATTGCCAACCATGATGGATGTCAGTGTACGGGGGCGAAGCCCTATCAACGTCCGCTCAGTACCCAATCTAAAAGCCGGTGTTATCGGCACTGTGAAACCTAAGCAGATGGTGCAGGCAGTCGAACGTTTGGCGGATAGTACATGGCTGCGCGTAAACGTAGCCGATAGTGACCTGACAGGCTGGGTCAAGACTGATTTTATGAGTAGCGGTGGTGATCTCAGTGCGCTTAATATCGTTGATGGCAATCAACCCCATTATGGGCCAATGCAGGCTTTTACCTTTAAGAGCGGTAGCGGGGCACAAAATTGTGCCGAAGTGCCTCAAGACGGACTCATCATCCAAACGCCAGAGGGTGCAGGCGAAGTGCAATTGTGGATCAACCAAGTCGTTGTTAAGATGGGATCAACCATTTATTTCGAGGCTCAAGCGGACGGCGATATGACCGTGGCTGCACTTGAAGGTCATGCTACCGTCAATGCACTCGGTGTCACTCAAACGGCTGTAGCGGGTACACAAGTTCACATCAAAATGGATCATGATCTCAATCCGGTTGCCGGGCCTACTGTACCGGAAGCCTATACAATGGATAATGTGGTGCATTTGCCTGTTGACCTTTTACAGCGCAAGATCAACATTCATAAGCCACTTACCAAAGAAGAGATTGCCCAAGCCCAAGAAAATAGCTGTCCAAATTGTAATGGTAATCAGAATCAAAATTGTCCCGGCAACAGTTGTGACCAAGGGAAGGGAAATAATGGCAACTGTCCGGGTAATAGCTGTCACGACCAATGCCCCGGCAATAGTTGT
>JANPDD010000192.1:0-3737 GCA_031431295.1 Hyphomicrobiales bacterium
AGGCCCCAGGCCAGATACCGGACATACCACCACTTCTCTGTTGCAACAGGCTTGGAGCCGGAGCGGAACACTCCTCTCCACCTCTCACCCCGAAAGGGTTCACCAGCGTGACGTGACCATGTGCTCTCCCCTTTTTCTCCATCCGGAATGACACCGGGTGAACAAGGGCGAAGCCGTGTCTTGGTGGCCTTCAACCCGGCCCCTGTTCACGCACCACGTCCATCACCGCCTTCAACACTTCATCCCGGTCAAGTTCCGACGTGTCGATCATGATCGCATCATCGGCGGGGCGGGTGGGTGCTGCGGCGCGGCCCGCGTCGCGTTCATCCCGCGCCATGATGCGGGCAAGAACGTCCGTATACTGAACAATTTGCCCCAGCCCCTTCAATTCCGCGAGGCGGCGGCGGGCGCGGACGTCCGTCGACGCGGTCACAAAGAATTTGAGATCGGCATCGGGGCACACCACCGTGCCGATGTCGCGGCCATCCAGCACGGCACCGGGCGGGCGCTTGGCAAAATCGCGCTGGAACTGCAAAAGTGCGGCGCGCACCGCAGGATAGGCGGACACAATGGAGGCCGCCGCCGCCACCGCCTCCGTGCGCAAACCCGCACCATCGACCGTGGCAAGGTCAAGCCCGGTTGCAATTTGAGCCGCAGAATCTGCATCATCCAGCGCCTTGCCGGATTGCAGCATCAAAAAGCCGACGGCCCGGTAAAGCGAGCCCGTGTCGAGGAAATGATAGCCCAGCCTTGCCGCCAGCGCCCGGGCCAGCGTGCCTTTGCCCGCCGCCGATGGTCCGTCAACGGCGATGATCATCGGGGTGCCGACCGGGCTTCAATGCGCGCCCCCATGCCGTTCAGAAGTTCCGTGAAGCCGGGAAAGCTGGTGGCGATGAAACGGCTGTCATCAATTGACGTGTGGATGCGCGACGCCAGTCCCATGACGAGGAATGACATGGCGATGCGGTGGTCCATGTGGGTGGCCACCATGCCGCCGCCGGGTGCTCCGCCGCCATGCACCTCCAGCCAGTCAGGACCGGAATGCGTCATCACGCCATTGACCTGAAGGCCGCGTTCCACTGCGGCAAGCCGGTCACTTTCCTTGACGCGCAATTCCTCCAGTCCCTCCATGCGGGTTGTGCCTTCGGCAAATGAGGCGGCAACCGACAGGATGGGGTATTCATCAATCATCGAAGGGGCGCGCTCCGGCGGTACGCGCACACCCTTGAGGCGCGAGGATTTGACGCGGATATCCGCCACGTCTTCGCCACCAGCCGTGCGGCGGTTCTCGTAACTGATGTCGGCTCCCATGTCTTCCAGCGTCACAAACAGGCCGGTGCGCGTGGGATTGAGCATGATGTTTTCGATTGTGATCTCGGCATCGGGGCTGATGAGTGCTGCCACCAGCGGAAAGGCCGCGGAAGATGGATCACCCGGAATGTCGATCACTTGCGCTTTCAGGTCATGGCGGCCGACAAGTGAAATGTGGCGGGCGCCGTCCCTGTCGGCAATGTCAATGTGGGCGCCAAAGGCCGCCATCATGCGTTCGGTGTGGTCGCGGGTCGCCACAGGTTCAATGACCGTGGTGATACCCTTGGTATTGAGGCCTGCCAGCAGCACGGCCGATTTGACCTGGGCGGACGCCATGGGCAGCGTGTAGGTCACGGGGCTCGCGTCGCCTGCGCCATGAAGGGTGAGCGGCAGGCGCTCGCCGTCACTCGTTTCAAAGCGGGTGCCGAACAGGGCAAGAGGCCTTGTCACCCGGCCCATGGGGCGCTTCGACAATGAGGCATCACCCACCAGGCGCGCCGTGAGCGGCGTTGTCGCCATGAGGCCCATGGCAAGCCTGACGCCGGTTCCTGAATTGCCAAAGTCCAAATCTGCGGCGGGCGACGCGAGGCCGCCAATGCCAACACCCGCAATCCGCCATGTGCCATCAGACCCGCGTGCCACAAGGGCGCCAAGGGCGCGCATGGCATTGGCCGTGTTGACCACGTCGTCGGCTTCCAGCAGACCGGAGATGGCGGTCTCGCCTGTGGCCACGGCGCCAAACATGAGTGCGCGATGCGACATGGACTTGTCGCCCGGCACGCGAATGCGGCCGACCAGGCCCCGTGATTTGCGGGAGAGAAGCGGTTCAGGTGCCGTGCCGTGGGACATTGATTTCAAAAAGCCTGTGGGTCACGTGCAAAAGTTACAATCTGTCTGACACTACAGCAACCTGCGTTCAACTGAACGCAGATAAGCTGCTGCAGGGTTTGAATCCGGAGCAACTTCCGCTGCGCAAGTGGCGTCATCCCGGCGAAAACCGGGACCACGTGCTCGCCCGTTGCTCTCGCGGGTGAAACTCGGGCGTCTGTTACACGCCCCATGGCACCCTGTCACGCCTGGGCTACAGGCCTGCGGCCAGGCTTGGGCCAGGTTTGGGCCAGGCTTGGGATTGGGCTTTTGACAATTCTGCCAGCCCATGGCATGAGGCGGCCCAATTCCCAACACCTTTTGGATTTGAAGAGGACTGTTCCGTGGTCAACGCCGAACTTGGCACCAAGCGCACCTGCCCATCCTGTGCGTCACGATTTTATGATCTGATGAAGGATCCCATCACCTGCCCGAAGTGCGGAACGGCCTTCATCTCCCAGGCCATCCTGCCCTCCAAGGGCGATTTCCCCGTTGCAGCGCCGCCGCCCGCTCCCAAGCCGCGCGAGAAGGAAGAGACCGACGAAAATGACACGGGCGATGTCGAGCTGGTCAGCCTTGAGGAGGTTGATGAGGACGGCAAGGACGAGGATGAAACCGCAGGCATTGAGGATGTTGATCTCGGCGAGGATGCAGCCGACAGCAATGAGGAAGAAGATGATACCTTCCTGGTGGTCGAGGAGGAAGAAGGCGGCAACATGGATGGCCTCATCGAAGGCGGCGGCAAGGGTAACGAAGAAGAGAGATAGGGCAAGGCTCCGCTGTTCCGGCAACCGCCCGGCAGGCCAAAGTTTTTCTTGATCAGCGTGCCTTGGCCAACTAGAGCAGGGGCCGCAAACGGCGGTGCGGCACTTTGCCCGCACGGCACCGCAAGCCGTATTGGATTGGTGACGGGGTCATAGCTCAGTTGGGAGAGCGCTTGCATGGCATGCAAGAGGTCGGCGGTTCGATTCCGCCTGGCTCCACCATTTCTTTATATTAACTCATTGATAAGAAGTGATTTATCATCTTGACAGTGATCGTGACCCCACTTCTTTCCCCACTTCTGAGCATTTCACCTTAGCGATTTGGTGCGCTAGACCAAAGTGAGCTGCGCGAAGGGATGAGCTCGCGATATGCCAACCTAGGTCAGAGCAATTACCTCCCAAAAGAACTGCAGCGTTATGCGTATGGTGCAGTGAGTTTGATCGCCCTTGGACGCCTCGATCAATGTCACTTCATTGAAGTGGTTTCAGCCACAGATTTGGAGCGCTTGTTCCTTTGATATTGCTCCAAGATTCTAGAGAAGCGGCCTCAAAGACATAGTTGCTGATCATGACCCCCAAGTTTGAGGTATGCGCAATTGGCGTGGCTGTGTTGGAGAGGCAGGTGTCGCCGCCAACTCAAGAAACAATCACGCCACCGCCGCAAGACGGATGTCATCTACCACTTTGATGATCCTCCGCACGTCGTCCTCGGGGACACGCCGTTGATCCCTTGGTCGCTGAGATCTGTATAGGGGCTGTCGTAGAACCGCGCCGGGTCGATGACGCCGCGCTCGC
>JANPDD010000193.1:0-14965 GCA_031431295.1 Hyphomicrobiales bacterium
CAGGCCAGTGGCTGATCTCATGGCTGGCTTCCGCCATGCGCTTGGCGATGTGCTGTTCGATATAGACTGGCAAGGCACACAGCAGCTTGCGCAAGGCATGAAGGAAGATCTTGTGCGGCTGTTCATTCTGCCGCCCACGGCCGATACCTTGCGCGAACGCCTGATCAAGAGGGCGCAGGATTCATCCGCCATCATCGCCAAGCGCATGGCGGAAGCCAGCCATGAGATCAGCCACTGGCCTGAATATGACTATGTCATCGTCAATGACGACCTCGAGGAAAGCCACCGCATGGTGGTTGCAATTCTTACCGCTGAACGGCTGCGCCGCCGCCGCCAGCTCGGCCTCACGCAGTTCGTCCGTGAACTGACGAAGAAGCTATAGGGCCGGACCCCCAAGCAGTTGGGCGAGCCGGGCGAAATCGTCAATCTGCAATTCCTCCGCGCGCCGCGTCGGCGTGATGCCCAATTTTTCCAGAACCGCTTCCGGAGTGTCAAACACCGGCTTCAAACTCGCCCGCAGCATCTTACGGCGCTGGCCGAAGGCCGCCGCCGTGACGCGCTCCAGGTTCTTGACCGCGCAGGCGATGGCCGGCTGTTTCGGAACGAGATGCACGACGGCGGATGTCACCTTGGGTGGCGGCGTGAAGGCGCTGCGGTGGACACTGAAAAGTTTTCGCACCTCGCAGCGCCACTGGCACAGGACCGAAAGCCTGCCGAAATGTTCTGTACCTGGTGCAGCGGCAATGCGTTCCGCCACTTCTTTTTGAAACATGAGTGTAAGCGATGAAAACCACGGCGGCCAGTCACCAGCCGTGAGCCAACCAGTGAGCAGCACCGTGCCCACGTTATAGGGCAGGTTGGCAACAATCTTTGCAGGCCCGGTGACCAGCGCCTGCCAGTCTGCGGCAAGGGCATCACCTGCCACCACCCGAAGCCTGCCCGGCCATGCCGCAGAAACCTCGGCCAAGGCTGCCAAGGCCCGCGCATCGCGCTCAATGGCGAGCACATTTTCAGCCCCTTCCGAGAGCAGCGCCCGCGTCAATCCGCCGGGACCGGGACCGATTTCGACAAGTGTGTATCCCGCAAAGGGGAGTGCCGCCCGGGCGATGCGGCGTGTGAGGTTGAGGTCAAAAAGAAAATTCTGGCCCAGCGATTTCTTCGGTGAAAGCCCGTGGGCTGCAATGACCTCACGCAGCGGCGGCAGGCCATCCTCTGTCATCGGCGCGCGTTGTCGGCCATGTCGCGGGCAAGGCGCATGGCTGCAATGAGGCTTGACGGGTCGGCCTTGCCGGTGCCGGCAAGGGAAAGGGCTGTGCCGTGGTCCGGCGATGTGCGGATGAAGGGAAGTCCCAGCGTGACGTTGACGCCGCCATGAAAATCCAGTGCTTTCACCGGTATCAAGGCCTGGTCATGATACATGCAGACAATGGCATCGTAGTTTTGCCGCGCCTGGGGGAAAAAGGCCGTGTCGGCGGGAAGCGGCCCCTGCACATCAAGGCCCCGTTCACGGAGGCGCTGAATGGCCGGGATGATGATGTCGATTTCCTCGCGACCGATGGAACCATTCTCTCCGGCATGGGGATTGAGGCCTGTGACCGCGAGGCGGGGACGCGCAATTGCAAAATTGTTCTTCAGCGCCTCATGCACAACGAGCGCCTGCGCCTCGATCGCCGCCGCCGTCAGCGCCTGTGCCACGTTCTTCAGGGCGATGTGAACGGTCACGGGAACCGCTCTCAAGCCGCCGCCCACCAGCATCATGACTTCCGTGGCTGCAAAGCCCCGGACGCGGGCAAGATGGGAGAGATAATCCGTATGGCCCTGGAATGTGAAACCTGCAGCGTAGAGCGACTCCTTCTGGATTGGACAGGTGACCATTGCCGCAGCCTTGCCGTCCAGACACAACTGAACAGCCCCATCGATTGCCGCAATCACCCAGGGTGCGGCTTTGATGCTGAACTTTCCTGCCTCGGGTTGGCTGGGCAGCGGCCGGTGCAGGATTGGCAGTGCCATGGGAAAAACCGCAGCCGCTTCTTCCGGGGTGGCAATTGCCTGCACTGGAACAGTGACTCCCGACTGCTGGACACGTGCCGAGAAGGCGTGAAGGTCGCTGATCAGAAAAAAACAGGAAGCCGGTTCCGGGTGGAGCGATTGCCAAGCCTTGGCTGTGATTTCGGGGGCAATCCCGCCCTGTTCGCCAGGCGTCAGGACGAGTGGGCTAGTCCGCATAGGCTGGATCACGGTACTCGATCACCACACCCTTGCGGAACTGGCCGCTGTATTTTTTTTCAACTGCGTCAAATTTCTCGTTGTAGACCGCGTTTTCGATTTGCTGGCGGTTTGGCAATTCCACCTTGGGAAGCTGCGGCGAAATTTTCCGTGTTCCACAATAGCCCCAAACCTGTATGCCTTCTTTGGACCTGAAAGGCCCGATGGCACGGCCAGTGCCGACTTGGGCGAAGGCCGCTCTCATGGGCTTGGGAATCTTGCGGCTGTCGGCTTCCAGTTTCTTGCCGATCTTGACGTTGAAGATGCCGGATGCCGCGGCGCGTGCGGAGTTGCACCCTTTGAACCGTGATACGAACTGTGCGGCTTCCGCAAGGCGCGCCTGCATGAGGTCGGGACTGTCCAGCGGAAAACCAACTTCCAGAAGTTCATAGACAGTGACAGCTTGCATGCGCGGGTCAGACTTGATCTTGGCCAGCCTGCCATTCATCGTGGCTTGGATTTCCGCCATCTTGGCATCGATTTCCGCCGGGCTGACCTCAACCTTTTCCTTGTATTTGCCGGACAACAGGCGGTTGAAAGCAATCTGTGCCGACACGTATTGCCGAATGGCGGAAATACTGATGCCGTTCTTCTTGAGCTTGTCCTTCAGCCCGTTCTCATCCGTGTCGAGGCCCTTGGCGACCCGTTTCAGTCTTTCCTGAATGTCCTTTTCCACTGGTTCGGCCTTGTATTTCGCCGCCTCTTCAATCTTGGCGATGTCATCAATGATGGCATTGAGGGCAGCCTTGCGCTGGCCGGGTCCTTCAATATTCCGCCCCAGAAGCTTCCACAGGTTGATCCGTGCGTCCACGTCGAAACTGGTGATGGGCCGGTCATTGACAGTCACAAGAACCTTCCGGTCCTGTGCCGCTGCCACCACCGACTGTGCCGCGATGGTGGCAAGTAAGACCACATGGAGAAATGTTCTGAAACGCATCATGGTTCGCACTAAGCCCTACAGCAACCTGCGTTTAATTGAACGCAGATAAGTTGCTGTAGCATATTGAATCTGGAGCAACTTTCGCTTCACAAGTGATTCCAATTGCTCGCCCGTTGCTCTAGAAGCCCGTAGAAACCTTGGTTCCACCCAATGTGGCAAAGTCGATTGACATCATGATGCGATGATCCGTCCTGCTCGTGTCCGGGTCTTCGCTGCCGGTATATGCAAGTTTGAAGTTCATGCAGTCGCAATCAAATTCCACACCTGCGGTGCGGTAGTCGACGTCGTTGTTCACGAGGTCATAACGCATGCCGCCAAACAAATACCACCCATCCGTCAGGCCGACACGGGCGTCGGCCTCAACCCACTCCTCATCAACTGTGCGCCCATAGGCAGGCTCAGCATTGATGAAGAGGTAGCCGACATTGCCTGAAAACCTGTCGAAAGTGAGGCTGGCCTGGGCTTCCTGGCGGTTGATACTTGACAGGTCTTCCTCGGCCCGGATTTCATAGGACAATCCAAGTTCATCCCACGGCTGGATGGTGATGGCACCCACGAGGTCAGACTGGCTGCCGTCGAGACCCGAGCCCGCCACAAAGCTGTTGTCACCCGCAAGATGAAAGGATTCGCCGGCGCTGGCGCGCGCAAACCCGCCATTGGCACCAAGGAATGAGTAGGTGAGCCCGGTGTTGATGCGTGTGCCGCTTTCGAAGCGGTCAAGCCCCGTGAAGCGATCCTCCAGAAAAAGGCTGGTGTGATCGAAATTCAGCGTGATGGCATTTTCATTGCCGACGTCGCCGGTGTTTTCCTCATTTTGTGCCGCAATGATCTGGAACACAGGCGAGACGATGCTCTGGCCAAAAGAATAGCTGGCCATGAAAGGATAGCGGACATCCACGCCACCCGATGAAAGCAATTGCGTCACGGTTTCGTGGTCCGATGTGGCCCCGGGCAAGTTCTCGGAATAGGTAATGTCACTGCGCAGCCGCGCAAAGGGTTGCACAATGATGCCCGCATCACTGGTGAACTGCGATTTCCAGCGCAACTCGCCCACGGCGCGCGTCTGCTGCGTGCCGTGATTGACCATTGAGAACGGCGAATTCGCCTCGTCACGCCAGATCGAATAGCTGTTCCACTTGAAACTCAGTTCGCCGCCAAGAACCGGCTCGCCAAAATAGTGTTCGCCGGACACGAATGGCAGCGACGGCAGGTGATCCTGGTCAATGCTGTTGTTGAGTGACTGGAAGTTCAGGACCTGCGCGTTGATGTAAGTGCGGTCCCACAATCCACGCACATGCACATCGCTCTGGGCAATCTCGCGGCGGCTGTAATCATAGTCATCGAGAAACTCTTTGTCACTGACCGCGGTGCCGTCAAAGCCCCAGGACCAGCCGTCATTGATCCTGAATGCGCCGTCCGCACGCACTGCACCACGCCATCGCGATGGCTCGTCGGTCGCGTTCGGATCAAGTTCATAGAGACCTTGGGCACGAACCTGGTACTGGCCGGACGCGAGGCGGTGGCGCCATTCCACATCTGCCACCGGCCCCTGTTTCGAGGTGATCATGGGCCGCAATGTGAGGTCGCTGTTGGGTGCCGTGGCGATGAAGTAGGGAACCTTTACCCCCACGCCGTAAGCACCGCCGCTGCTGAAATCTGGCGCGATAAAACCCGTCTTGCGCTTCACACTTGGATCGGGGTGTGACCAGCTTGGCGCGGCCAGAACCGTGTGTCCGGCAATCTTCAATCTGGGGTTCACATGGTGCAGCATCTTCTCGTGCTGGTCATGGGTGGTTTCATCAGCTGCGATTTCCCACAACGGCGCGCCAGACCTTGTCTCGCACGTTCCGCAAGCCGTGTAGCTGGAGTTTTCGAAGACTGAAATACCATCGGCCTGGCGGTGGACATACCTGGCACGGATCGCCGCATTGTTGGTGAGAAGCGCCATGACATGTGCCGCCACCACGTCGCGGAACTTGTCACGCAGCGCCAGGGTTTCCGCCTCGAGCACATTGCCATTGGGCTCGCGCAATTCCACCGAACCATTGGCCGTGAACACGCCGGTCTTTTCGTTGTAGGTGACCTTCGTGGCGTTAAGAACATAGGGGCCATAGACAATCCGCACGGCACCCGTTGCCGTCGCAGTCTTGCTGCGTGGATCATAGGTCACACGATCTGCGGAAAAATTGGCCCTTGTCCCCGAAACAGGCCGCTCAACGACAGGCTTGATGAATTCCTTTTCGATCAGGGCATGGGCAACTGTCGGCACGGCGGCGAGGCCAGCAGCAACAAGCGTTCCCCGGAGCAAAGACGCCCTGAGTCCGATCAATCCAGATCGATAGCCGCTTGCTTTCGTCAAGTTCAAGGGTCCCAGCCAATCACGAACAGTTACAAAGTATTAACGGAATTTCCCTCCCCATGAAAGCCCGGATTGCAACCTGGCATAAGTTTAATTTGAGGCCTTGACAGGGCGGTTGCGGTTGTTTTTGCGGCCATCGCTGGCCATGGTTTGTGAAACGTTAAGCCACACAGCCACAACCCCTGTTGCCGTATCGCCAGCCACAGGCTATGCGCGGGCTCTCTCCTGGCCAGACGGCCTCCCGAAAAAACTTGGAAAAACACGATGAAAGCAACCTTTGAACGCGTCTCCTTGCCGAAAACTGGCGTCTTTGTGGTTTTTGCGAGCGAGGGCGCAATTCTGGGTTCGTCCGCGACCCAAGCAGACAAGGGGACAAAGGGCCAAATCAGCCGCGCCATGAAGGCCGCGAATTTTGAAGGCAAAAAGGAGCAGGTGCTGGACATCGTCGCACCGGGTTCCGGTCTTGATCGGGTGCTGTTGATGGGGCTCGGCAAACCTGAGTCGTTGAGCCCCCGGGAGATTGAGCTTCTGGGGGGTGCCATCGCCGGAACATTGCAGGGGTTGAAGGTCAAGGCGGCGACGGTGGCAGCGCTCCGTGGCCTGAAAGACATGAGCGACCACGAGGCTGTGGCCTTGCTCGCCTCGGGTGCAGCACTTCGCGACTACAGTTTCAACGCCTACAAAACCAAGAAGGATGGCAAGGCGAGCGTGCTCGAAGCGATCGTGTTCCAGTGTCGCGATCCCGTGAAGGCGCGAAAGGCCTTTGCGCCCCATGCCGCCGTCGCGGAGGGAAACCACTTCGCCCGCAACCTCGTCAATGAACCCGCCAACATCCTGTTCCCGGCAGAATTTGCAAACCGCACAAAGGCGCTGAGAAGGGCCGGCGTGCAGGTTGAAATCCTCTCGCCTGCGCAGATGAAGAAGCTGGGCATGATGGCACTTCTCGGCGTCGCGCAAGGCTCACCCCATGAGGCGCGGCTTGTGGTCATGCGCTGGAACGGCGGCAAAAAGGGCGAGCGACCCCTGGCTTTCATCGGCAAGGGCGTGACCTTTGATACCGGTGGTGTTTCGATCAAACCCGCGGCTGGCATGGAGGACATGAAGGGAGACATGGCGGGTGCGGCTTGCGTCACCGGCCTGATGCTGGCGCTTGCCCGCCGCAAGGCCAAATGCAACGTGGTCGGGGCCATCGGCATTGTTGAGAATGCCATCGACGGCAACGCCCAGCGCCCCGGCGATGTGGTGAAATCCATGTCGGGCCAAACCATTGCCGTGCTGAACACCGACGCCGAGGGCCGCCTCGTGCTGGCGGACGTGCTCTGGTATGCGCAGAACCGCTTCAAGCCAAAATTCATGGTCAACCTTGCAACATTGACGGGTGCTATTCTCGTGGCGCTTGGCAAGGAACATGCCGGGCTGTTCTCCAACAACGACGAGTTGTCGACGCGCCTTGCGGCAGCGGGGTACGCAACAGGCGAGAAAGTCTGGCGCCTGCCTCTGGCGCCGGAATACGACAAGATGATTGACCATGATGTGGCCGACATGAAAAACATTGGCGGCCGCCATGCCGGTTCGATCACGGCCGCGCAGTTTCTCCAGCGCTTCGTCAACGATGTGCCCTGGGCCCATCTTGATATTGCGGGAACAGCCATGGATTCAGGCAAATCGCCCATCAACCAGAGCTGGGCTTCGGGCTGGGGCGTGCGCCTGCTGAACCATCTCGTCCATGAACATTATGAAAGCTAGAGCAACGGGCGAGCAAGTGGTATCACTTGCGAAGCGAAAGTTGCTCCAGATTCAATATGCTACAGCAACTTATCTGCGTTCAATTGAACGCAGGTTGCTGTAATGGCGGAAATTTGGTTCTATCACCTTGAGCGTGAACCGGTTGAGAATGTCCTGCCCGGGTTGCTGGCCCGTGGGGTTCAGCGCGGATTGCGGCTCTGCGTGCAGTCACCTGATGCTGAAAGTCTGACGGCCCTTTCTGAAAAGCTCTGGTCCTTCGAAGACGTGGCGTTTCTGGCCCATGGCGCGCAGGGCGATCCGCAACCGGAGCACCAACCCATCTACCTGGCAACAGGCGGCGAAAACCCGAACGGCGCGGGCTATCGCTTTTTCATCAAGGGTGCCGCGCCTGATGACGTGGGGCAGCTCTCCCGTGCCAGCATCCTGTTTGATGGCAATTCCAGCGCTGCTGTTGAACAGGCGCGACAGTTATGGAAGCGCTTCAAGGCCGAGGGTCACACCATCAGCTATTGGAAGCAGGATGAACAGGGGCGCTGGAAGGATCAGGCGGCGGGTTGAACTTTTCCAGGCCACATGATCGCAAAGCCGAGCAAGATTGAGAGCAGTGAACCCGCCACGACGCCCATCCGCACCTGCGATTCTATTGCGGGGTCGCTGAAGGCCAGTGAGCCGATGAACAAACTCATGGTGAAGCCGATGCCAGCGAGACACGAAACCCCAATCATGTAGCGCCAATCCACACCAGCTGGCAGTTTTGCAATACCAGTCGCTATGAGCAGAAATACGGCAAGCATGATGCCGACAGGTTTGCCCAGGGTGAGACCAGCGATGATGCCAAGCGGCACTTCCTGCGACAAGTTGCCCAGGGTGAAACCGTCGAGCGGCAGACCCGCATTGGCGAAGGCGAAGAGTGGCAGGACAGCAAACTTCACATAAGGATGCAGGCCATGCCAGAGTTCATGTAAAGGCGACGTGCCATCGGTTCGCCGCAGTGGAATGAGGAGGCCAAGGGCCACACCTGCAAGCGTGGCGTGAACCCCCGATTTCAGGACAAACAGCCACATCAGAAATCCGCCTAGTATGTATATGGCGGTCCGTTCTCCTCCTAAGCGATTGTAGAGGGCAAGTGCTGCAAGACAAACCAACCCGCCCACCAGCGCGAACAGCGACAACTGGCTTGTGTAGAAGAGGGCGATGATGATGATCGCCGCCAGGTCATCGAACGTGGCAAGTGTCAGAAGAAAAATCTTGAGCGACAGGGGTGCGCGGTTGCCGAGCAGGGCAAGGGCGCCCAAGGCGAAAGCAATGTCGGTGGCGGCAGGAACGGCCCATCCTGCAAGGGTCGCGGCATTGCCCCAGTTGATCCAGGTATAGATACCGGAAGGTACAACGATGCCGCCGATTGCAGCGAACGCAGGCAACACGATTTGCGACGGGGTTGACAGGTTTCCTTCCAGCACCTCGCGCTTTATTTCGAGACCGACGAGAAAGAAAAATACTGCCATCAGCCCGTCGTTGATGAAGTGATGCAGTGACTTGTCCAGTGTCAGTGCGCCCACTCCCGCGCGCACGCGTACGGTCAGGATTTGGTGGTATTCATCAGCGAACCCGGAGTTGACCAGCAGGATGGCGATTGCTGCCGCAAGCGCCAGCAGCAGACCTCCCGTTGCCTCATGGTCAATGAATTGCTTGAGCGGCGAGGGACTCTCAGAACTTGTCGGCATTGATCACCATGTGCGCGGCAATGCTCGCCGCATAGCCAAGGGCGATGGCCCAGGTCCATTTCAGGTGGCTGAAGAATGTGTATTTGCCTTGCGAAATGCCCATCAGCGCCACACCCGCCGCTGAGCCGATGGAGAGAAGCGAACCGCCAACACCCGCCGTCAGCGTCACCAGCAGCCATTGCCCGTGCGACATGGCGGGATCCATCGTGAGAACCGCAAACATGATGGGGATATTGTCAACAATGGCTGACAGCAGCCCGACCGCAATGTTGGCGATTGTCGCTCCCCAGTGACCGTAGAAATACGCGTTGGAGAGCGCCAGGTATCCCATGACACCAAGCCCGCCCACCGCGAAAATGATGCCGAAGAAAAACAGCAGCGTATCCCATTCCACCCGCTCGATCTGCTTGAAGGAATTGAGCACCATGTCGGTGTTATCGGCGCGTTTGCCCTTTTGCTGCAGAAAGTAGGACCAGATTTGCAGGTAGCCCAGCCCCAGCATCATGCCCAAGGCCGGTTGCAGGCCGAGAAAGTTTTTGAAGGAAACGGCGGTCGCAATTGTCAGTGCGAAAAGCACGATGACGCCGGTGGCCCCTGGCTTGAGTGAAACCCTTTCTTCGACGGGGGCTGGTGTTTCCCTGGGAATGCCGAAGTGCATGAAGGCGGCGGGTACCAGCCAGTTGATGAGAGAGGGCATGAACAGCACAAAGAACTCAAAGAAGGTGACCTTGCCCTTTTGCCACACCATCAATGTTGTGATGTCGCCAAAGGGGGTGAAGGCCCCACCCGCATTTGCCGCCACGACGATGCTGATGCAGGAAATGGCCACAAAGGCCGGTGACTTCCGACCGACAGCCAACGCCACCGATCCCATGATGAGGGCTGTGGTCAGATTGTCGAGGACACCTGAGAGAAAGAATGCGAGGGCACCCGTGATCCAGAAGAGTTGCCGATAGGACAGCCCGCGTGATGTCAGCCTGGCGCGCAGCACTTCAAACACCCGCCGTTCTTCCAGCGTGTTCACATATGTGATGGCCACCAGCAGGAACAGGAACAGCTCACCATACTCGTAAATGGTGTGCTCGGCCGCGAGCCGGGCAGTTTCAGGCATGCCTGCGGCCGTATGGGCGATGCCGATCAATGCCCAGATCAGGCCCGCCGCCACCAGCACTGGCTTGGACTTGCGGAGCTCGGTCGTTTCCTCAAAAATTACCAGAATGTAGGCTGCGGCGAAGATGAAGAGGGCGGCATAGCCAAACCAGCTTTGCGTGAGATCCAGCGCCGCATGGGGCTCAGGCATTGCTCAATTCCTCGCTCAATTCCAGCCAGCTGTTTTCATTGTCAGCCAGTTCCTCTGCCAACCGGTTGCGCAGCCGGGCAAAATCAGCGGCCTTTCGCGGGTTTTCGCGATACAGCGATGCGTCCGCCAAGGCATCATCCAGAATTCCAATTTTATCCTGAAGTTTCAGCATCTTTGCATTGAGGTCTTGAATCATTTTCTGAACTGATTTGACAGCCCGGGGCGGCAATTTCGGGGGTGCTGCGGCCAGCACTGCTGCCGGCTTTTCCACGGCGGGCGGGTGCCCACGCGAAAGTATGAAATCGGCATAGTCATCAAGGTCGCCATCAAAATTGCGGATGGTGCCGCCATCCACCAGCAACAACCGGTCGGCGCAGGTTTCAATGATATGCCGGTCATGGGCGATGAGAATGACGGCTCCCTCGTAGTCGTTGATGGCGCGGATCAGGGCCTCGCGCGAATCCATGTCGAGATGGTTGGTCGGCTCGTCGAGGATCAGCACATGCGGTCCATTGAAGGTGGCCAGCATGAACAGAAGCCTTGCCTTTTCACCACCTGAAAGTGTCGAACACTTGGAATCCGCAAGGGATGCGCCAAAGCCCGCCGCCCCCAGCCGCGCCCGCCGCGCCGCCACTGTTTTGTCAGGCATGAGTTTGGCGGCGTAGTCATAGGGCGTGTAGTCATCGGCCAATTCATCCATCTGGTGCTGGGCGAAGAACCCGATGTTCATGCGCGGCGCGGAAACCATGCTGCCGCCGGAGGGTGGCAATTTGCCATGCAGGAGTTTGGCGAAGGTCGACTTGCCGTTGCCGTTTGCGCCCAGTAGCGCAATGCGGTCATCAGGGTCCAGCCTGAGCGTGAGATTTCTCAACACCGGTTTTCCCGGCACATAGCCAACTGAAACCTTGTCCATGGCGATGAGCGGCGGCGCCAGTTGCTTTTCCGGGTTGGGAAAACGGAAGGGAACAACCCGGTCATCAACCATGCCGGCAATGGGTTCGAGCTTCGCCAGCGCCTTCAGCCTGCTTTGCGCCTGCCTGGCCTTGGACGCCTTGTAGCGGAAACGGTCCACATAGGCCTGCATGTGGTCGCGCTGGTCCTGCTGCTTTTTGCGCAACTTGGAGGAGAGCGCCTGCTTTTCGCGGCGTTGCCGGTCGAACCCGTCATAGTTGCCCTGATAGATGGACAGCTTGGCCGCATCGAGATGGACAATGCAGGTCGCAACTTCATTCAGGAGGTCGCGGTCATGGCTGATGAGAACAATCGTATGCGGGTAGGATTTGAGAAAGGCCTTGAGCCAGATCGTGCCTTCAAGGTCCAGGTAGTTGGTGGGCTCATCGAGCAGCAGCACATCGGGCTGCCCGAAGAGTGCGGCTGCCAGCGCCACCCGCATGCGCCACCCACCCGACAGTGCGGAGCAGGGGCCGGCAATCTGTTCTTCCGTGAATCCAAGCCCCGCAAGAATGGCAGAGGCGCGCGAAGGGGCCGTATGGGAGCCGATGTCGGCCAGGCGCATCTGGATTTCGGCAATGCGGTGCGGGTCATGGGCCGTCAATGCCTCTTCCAGCAGCCGGTCGCGTTCCACGTCTCCGGCGAGCACTGTTTCGAGCAGGCTTTCGCTGCCGCCCGGTGCCTCCTGTGCCACTGTGCCAATGCGCGCATTGCGCGGAATGCTGGTCGAACCCGCCTCAGCCGAAACGTCACCCAGCACAATTCTGAACAGCGTTGATTTGCCAATGCCATTTCTCCCCACAAGTCCGGCGCGGTGGCCACTGGGTATCGTCAGACTGGCATCCTCAAACAGGAGACGCCCGCCAATGCGGTATGTGAGGCCTTGGACCGTAAGCATGGCCTCCCATAGCCAAGTGACTGCCGCGCCGCAAATACGTTGACTCCATCATTGCTGCGATGCACAAACGTCTGAGGTACGCCCATCAGGATACGCCCATCAGGATACGCACAGCGTGAACGCCCAAATACCCCAAACTGCAACGCAACCCGAAGATTCGACCTACATCGTCGAGATCACGGACACGCTGAAAGTCCTTCTGCGCCAAGTGATCAAGGCGCGCGAACCTGAGGTGTTGACCATTCTCGATACTCCGGAAGCGTCCGCCTCCATTCCCGAGCATTTGATTGAGCATGCGCTGCAAGCCATCGGGATCTGGCTTCAGCTGATGAACATCGCCGAGGAAAATGCCTCGCTGCGCAACCGCCGCGAGATTGAAAGGCAGGGTGGGCCGGACCATGTGATCGGTTCATTCTCGCACGCTGTGGCGCAAGTCGCCGCCGCTGGTGTGCCACCTGAAACCGTGTCGCGTGTCTTGCAGGAACTGAATGTCGGCCCGACCATCACGGCCCATCCGACGGAAGCCAAGCGCGTCACCGTGCTTGAAATCCACCGCCGCATTTATTTGAAGCTCTACGAACTGGAAAGTCCGCGCTGGACACCGCGCGAGCGTGAAATTCTGATTGCGGCACTGCGCAACGAAATTGACCTGTTGTGGCTGACAGGTGAAATCCGCATCGAAAAACCCACTGTGGAAAGTGAAGTGTCTTGGGGACTGCACTTCTTTCGCGAAGCACTCTTTGATCGCACGCCGGTACTCGGAGACTCGCTGCAAGCCGCCATCGGACGGCACTATCCGGAATTGACCAAAGTCGTAACGCCGCCGCTGCGTTATTCATCTTGGATTGGTGGTGACCGCGATGGCAACCCGTTTGTGACGGTTGAGACGACGCGCAATGCGCTCCGCGAAAACCGCAGCGCCGCCGTGGCGCGGTTGGACGAACGTCTCAACGACCTCTCGCGCCTCGTCTCCATCAGCACCTATGAAATCCAGGTGCCTTCGGCATTCCAGTGCGAGATTGACGGCCAGTTGGAGGCTTCAGGTGAGAAGACTGAAATCATCACCCGCAATCCCGCTGAACCATTTCGGCAATTCTTCACGGCACTTCGCCGCCGGTTGCTGGCAACTGTCGGGCGACATCCCACGGCCACGCCCTATCAATCAGTCGCGGAACTGATTGAGCTCCTGCGCCTCAGCGAGCAAGCCATGGCCGACATGAAGGGCAGCGGATTGGCAACAGGGCTGGTCCGGCCCGTGCGCTGGGAAGCGGAGATTTTCGGCTTCCGCACCGCGAGTCTCGACCTTCGCCAGAATACAACAGTGATCAACCGCGTGCTTGGGGAAATCTGGCAAAAGCTGAACCCGCTTGAAACGGGAGCCCCAGTTTCCGGCACGCCAGCATGGAAGGCATGGCTTGCCGGCGAACTTGAAAAGCCGCTGGGTTTCCTCCCGCAGTTTATGAATACATCCGAGGAAGCCTCTGAATTGCTTGGACTTTTGTTGCTCATTCGGGAGACGGTCGATGGCCCGGACCCGCAGTCCATTGGCACCTTTATCCTGTCGATGACCCAGACGGCAGACGATGTGCTGGGGCTCTACCTTCTTGCCAAATACGCAGGCCTTTTCGCCGATGCAACGGCCCGCGAGGTTTGCCGCATCCGCATTGTCCCGCTCTTTGAAACCATCGATGACTTGCGCGCCGCTCCTGCCATCATGTCAGAACTTTTGGCAAAGCCTTTGGTGCGGAAATCCGTTGCCGCCAATGGTGGCACGCAGGAAATCATGTTGGGCTATTCCGACTCGAACAAGGACGGCGGCTTTTTTGCCGCAAGTTTTGAATTGTTTGAAGCACAACGCAGCCTGATCAAGGTCAGCCGCGAGCAGGGTGTGCCCGTCTCTTTCTTCCATGGCCGTGGTGGCTCGGTCTCGCGCGGTGGCGCACCCACGGGCCGCGCCATAGCCGCTCAGCCTGCCGGGTCCATTGGCGGCCACATGCGGGTCACCGAGCAGGGCGAGGTCGTCTCACTCAAATTCGCCAACCGGGGAACCGCCCTCAACAATCTCGAAGTGTTGACCTCAAGTGTTTTGCTGCACACGCTGAAGTCCGCCGATGCGCCGGAATTGAAAGTCATACCCGAACAGCAGCAAGCGGTTGAAGACATCGCCCGCCTGTCGTTCAAGGCCTATCGCAAACTGGCGGAAGACCCGGGACTGATTTCGTATTTTCAGTCAGCTTCGCCCGTTGAGGAACTGGCGCTGTTGAAAATCGGCTCCAGGCCCTCGCGGCGTTTTGGCGCCAAGGGCATTTCAGACTTGCGGGCCATTCCCTGGGTTTTCGCCTGGAGCCAGAACCGCCATTTACTCACCGGCTGGTATGGTCTCGGCTATGCCCTTGATGACTTCCTTTCGGCGCGGGGTGACCAGGGCTTGAAGCTGCTGCGCCAGATGTTCGTGAAGTCTCCTGGCTTTCGGCTCGCTGTGGATGAAGTGGAAAAGTCGCTCTATCTCGCGGACATGGCGGTGGCGGAACGCTATGCGGCACTTGTGCCCAACAGCAATGATGCTGAGCGGCTGTTTGCGCTGATCCGGCATGAACACAAGCGGACCTCAAAGGTTGTGCTGGAACTTTCCGGGGCCAAACAACTGTGTGACCGCTTTCAGGGGTTCCGCCGGCGCTTCGAACGCGTGCGGCCCATGGTCGACCAGGCCAATGTGTGGCAGGTGCAACTGCTGCAGCAGACCCGCAGCGAAAAGGGCAAGGACGCGCTCAACATGCCGTTG
>JANPDD010000194.1:0-3040 GCA_031431295.1 Hyphomicrobiales bacterium
GGTCTTGCCGCCCAATCCATACTCCAGCTTCAATACGGGGCCATACTCGATACCTCCGCCTGCTTCCCACTCAGATGGTTCATCTGGAGCGGCGGGCGTTGCGGGCGGCTCCTCGGGCGGCGCGGTCGCAACGGGAGCAACTTGAATTTCTTCCGTCTTCACCAACTTCGGGCAATGGCGGTTCGCACATTCGATGTATTGGTCCATCCGCTCACGCAGGATCAACCATTCTTCGGCGATCAGTTTTTCCAGTTCTTCATTCAGCTTCGAGACCGCTTCAATATATTCCGCGTGGCGGGCGATCTCCTGGTTGTAATAGGCCTTGTCGATTGAACCTGCCTTGGGCAGCTTGGAGCGCAGGTCTTCTATCTCGGCCTTACGCTCTTCAAGGTCTTGCTGCCGGTCAAACAGCTTTTTTGCATCCACGCCGATGATCCACTCATACCAGAGGATGCTGTCCCACAGGTCGTAGCATTCTTCGCAGTCACTCATGGCGAGCGTTGGAAACTCGGGCGGCACAAAGACCGGCTTGTCTTTTGGGTCATCTTCGGGCGCCTTGACGGGTACCACGACCTTTTTCTTCTTGGTGGTTGTGGTGTCGTTCTTCTTGACCGTGACGGCGGTGCCAGTTTTCTCTTTCTTTTTCTTGGTGGCCTTGGGCAATTCAATCACGATGCCAATGCCCAGCTTGGGTTTGTCCTTCTTGTCAGTGTGCTTCTTCTTTTGCTCCTGCTGCTCCAGGCATTCCACCTCGTCCTCATGGCATTTCTTCTTTTTGCCGAGCTTCACGCCACCGATCTCGAGATTGAGTTGGGCGAGTTTGAGCGGCGTTTCCCCCGCTGAGCCCGGAACGGTCCAGAGAAAAATGGCAAAAGCAGAGAGCAGGACCAGCTTGACCAGGTCCATGACCATCCGGTGTGGAAGCAGCATGCACAACCTCCCTTCGCAGGGTCAGGTCAGGAAACCTGCCCGCACAGGCCAGAATGACTCAACAGGTGATGCTTGGCAAGCCCTGCGCCAAGAGACAGCGCAGCGGGGTGCGTTCTCAATCACCCACGAGCGGCGGGCGCAACGCCGACACGGCATTGCCATGAGCATCAAAGCCCTCGTAGTCGGCAAAGGTTTTGGCATGGGGGGCAAGGATGCCGTAGCCGGCCTTCGTCACATGCACCAGGGACGTGCGCTTCAGGAAATCAAGGACACCCAGCGCTGATCCGGATCTGGCCCAGCCGCCCGTCGGCAGAACATGGGATGGCCCCACCACGAAATTAGCGAGCGTCGACGGCGTATGTTCGCCCAAGAGTATTTCACCCGCGTGGCTGATTTCTTCAAGATACTGGAACGGCTCCCGGCTCAGGATCTGCAAATGTTCCGGCGCATAGTCATTGATGAAGGCAAAGGCTTCAGCAGTGTCGCGCGCCAGCACGATGCCGCCCTGCGGCCCCGAGAGCACGGCGGCGGCAAATTCCACCCGCTGCGCACTCATATGCTGGTAAAATTCCGCGAGAGCGGCGGCGGCCTCATCCGCCACGCGCCGTGATGTGGTGACGAGATAGCCCGATGAATCCGGGCCGTGCTCGCTTTCAATGAGAAGATCAAGCGCGGCGAGACTGCCGTTCACACTGTCATCCGCGAAAATGATTGTCTCCGATGGCCCGGCCGGTGTTCCCACATCGACGAATGGGGAGACGAGGCGCTTGGCCGCCGCCACCCACGGACTGCCCGGCCCCACGATCTTGGCCACCTTGGAAATCGTCTCAGTGCCATAGGCAGCCGCCGCAATGGCTTGGGCGCCGCCTGCCTTGTACACCTTGGAAACACCGGAAAGTCGCGCCGCCACCAGCGTGGCATCATCAATCTGGCCATCAGGGCCGGGCGGCGTGACGATACAGACGTTGGCAACGCCTGCCATGGTCGCGGGGATTGCCATCATCAGCACCGAGGACGGGAACGCCCCCTTGCCGCGCGGCACATAGCAGGCGACCGACGGCACGGGTGTGGTGCGCTCGCCCGAAAACACGCCGGGACGCAATTCCTTGAGCCATTGGCGCTCCGGCATTTGTTCCCGATGGAAAGTTGTGATGGATTCCGCCGCGAAGGCCATGGCCTCGGCCATCGTGGGCGCCAGCGTTTTCGCGGCGCGGGCGAAATCAGCTTCGGTGGCGGCAATCTCCGTGGCCTTCACGGCGGCGCGGTCGAACTGCTGGGCAAAGCGGGCCAGCGCCGCGTCCCCCTCCGCCCGCACTGCTGCGATGATGGGGGCGACCTTCGCTTCATAGTCCGAAAGATCTGTCTCCGTCCGCGTCAACAGCGCCGCGCGCTGGGCCGGTGAGAGATTGGAGAGGACATGGAAATTGGCAGGCTTCTGTGGCATGAAGGCGGTTTAGCAGGTTGCATGTTTGCCACAAGGGAAGGGGCTAGCAAATGGAGAGGAATGAACTGACTTCTGTACAAGTAGCCGACTACGCTAAGTATTTGGACAACTCCGGCTACAGAACTGAACTTCTACGAGAACTTCATCATTTCGACCCCAATGTACAAAAGATCACGTACGCAACCACGGCAGGGTACTTTGGTAAGGAGAGGGCAATTCGTGAGAAAAATGAACTTTTTGGACTACGGCTGCGCTACGTTGCGGAAAGGATTGAACAAGGCAGCAAGAACCACAGGCAATTGACTGATGAAGCTTTGCAGGAGTATCCAAAAATCTGAATTCCAGAGCCTTTCCACTTCCGCATGAACCTATGTTTTTCAATATTCGATGGCGCGTCATTCAATCCGCAATCTTGAAACGTCTGATGCGTGTTTCTCTGCCTCACGTCTTGTTTCCTTCATGTAAGATTTCACATGAATTTCGAAGTTGATGGGTTTTGTAGAAAAACTACTCGTTGACAAGTCGCGCATATCCGTCGAGGGCTAGGGAATAGAGTACTAGAAGAAGGAGGACATAAATTGTCGTCCGTGAAGAACTCACGCACGCCCGACTTTATTAAACGGATTTGATTTTCCGCACCGATTGATTTGCAAGAAACGTGCGTGT
>JANPDD010000195.1:0-27288 GCA_031431295.1 Hyphomicrobiales bacterium
GTTGCTGTAGGTCCCTCGTTCCTATCGCCCACTCGCTTGCAGGTCTTCCGCAATGTCCGGTATTTCAACGTCCTCAGGAAACGAAAGGCGGCCGGAATGGTCGTTGTCGTCCGTGCCTTGGTCACGCGCATAGCGCACAAGAACATGGCTGTTGCGCAACACAGCGGGCTTCAGCGGTTGGCCAGGGTCAAGTTCAGGGCCATCCAAGGGCCGATTTTTTCGCAGCAGTTGTGCCATCGCCATAGCTTTCTGGAGAACATGCGCCGTCAACGCCAGCTGCGGGCAGTGCTACGCCTGTGTGCAACGGGTTGTAAAGTACCAGTGGCGCTCTTTCCGCAGTGTTGATCCCCTGCGCCAACACAACAATTCACATAACGATATCAAGAACTAATGAGCCATCGCCATGCCTGGCCTTCAGGGGCCCCGTTCTGGAGCACGCGCCAGCAATGCCCGTGCGGTCCCTTCATTGGTGATCAAGACGTTGGCCCGCGAGAGAATCAGCCCACCCAGAAGCGCTTCCAGTTTGTCATTTCCGCCAGAGATGAGGACGCGACGGGGAACGTTACGAAGCTGGTTGATGGCCATCGACATGACGCGGTCGTTGATCGGGTGATCCACGAGCTTGCCATTCACATCATAGAAATTGAACAGCATGTCACCCACAGCACCGGCTGCAATAAGTAACTGTCGCTCCATTTCGGCAAAAAAGCCAAAGCGGAATGAGGTTGACTGCGGTGCCATGTTGCCCACGCTCAGCAGCGCCATGTCCATTTTTTCCACCCGGCGCAAAACCTGTTCAAGCCCGCAACGTTCAATCAGCGCACGCTTGGTCTCGGCGGAATCAACCACCGCCGGCGCTGCCAGCAGGTAGCAATCAGCGCCCACTGTATTGGCAAATTGCCATGCAAACTCAGCCGGGTTGAAGCGCCGGGCCTGCACAATGCCGCCCAGCAGGGAAACCACTTCAAGGTTGCGAAAATCCCTCTTCGTGAGGGTTTGCAGTGACTCATGCAGGGTTGCCCCCCAGCCCACGCCAATGCAGAAATCATCAGCCAGTTGCTCGGAGACGTACATGCCCGCAGCAAATCCAATGGCCTTGCCAATATGAGTGGACTGGGCCGGTTCCGGCACGACGACAGCGTCGGTGAGGCCAAACGCCTGTTTCAACCCGGCCTCAAGATCGAGGCAATCGGCAATGCCGCCGGTGATCCAGATTTTGACTTCGCGCTGCTTCAGCGCTTCATTGATGTTGCGCACAACAGTCACCCGCCCAATGCCAAGCCTGTCGGCAATTTCATTCTGGGTCAGGCCTTCGACATAGTACATCCAGGCGATGCGCATGCGGTTGCGCGCCACCCGACCGGCGCTCCGCTCCGGTTGCGGTTGGTTCAATTCCTTAGCGGCACCAGTTTCTGCCAATTGCCGTTTCCCCTTCACCCGCGACCGCGCCGATTTCAGATACTTCTGCAAGGACATAGCACATTTGTGCGCTTTCCCAATGGCAGGTCCCGCTTCCATCGGCCTGGGCGGGGCAGGGGGTTGGGGTGTTGTTCTATGATGTGGGCAATGACAATGCCATCACGGAGGCGCGGAAGTAGCCGGAGGCAATGGGCCGGGTGGACCTGCGAGCCGTTAACGTTTTCTTCACACTCCTGTCCTGGTGATGAACCGCGGGTTCAGGCGCTGGACATGCGGCATGTGTCATTCTCCGGCGCAGCAACAGGAGGAGACCATGTCTCAATCAACCAAGGAACGCCCAATCGACTTCCGCATTTTCAAGGATCTCGAATTCCCCGAACTCAGTGTCGTCGCAGGCAGCACAATTCTTGCTGAAGGCAGTGACGGCGCCATCATGTTCGTCATCCGCTCGGGCACCATTCAGGTGCGCATCAACGGAAAAGTGGTTGAGGAAATTTCCGAAGGCGGCATTTTCGGTGAAATGGCCCTGCTTGAGCATGCCGCCCGCAGCGCCGATATCGTGGCGCTGACGGATGTTGTGGCGGTGCCGCTCGACGAGCGGAAATTCATAACGCTGATCGCCAAGGTTCCACACTTCAGCCTTCTGATCATGCGTTCGCTGGCCCGCCGCATCCGCAAGATGAACGCGAAACTGGCCGCTGCCTGAGATTGACAGGATCTGACCTGAGGCTGGATTGGTAACCATTCCCTCACAACCTTGTGTGCGGAATTGATGACCGCCGACTGCTCTCCTGTCGTATGAGACCGCAACAGGAGATCTCCATGAAAGCCATTGCTGCCACACTTCTTGCTGCCCCAGCCTTTGCCTTTGCGATGGCCTGTGCCGCGCCCGCCCAGGCTGAAACCGCAATCTTTGCCGGGGGCTGCTTTTGGTGCGTTGAAAAGGACATGGACCATATCAGGGGTGTCACCGCGACAACCTCGGGCTTTGCCGGTGGCACGGCCGAAGATCCAAGCTACCGCAGCCACGATGGATATACCGAGGCTGTGAAAGTCGAGTTTGATGAGAGTCTGATTTCCTACCAGGATCTCACAGCCCGCTTCCTGCGGACAATTGACGTGACTGACGGCGAAGGCCAGTTCTGTGACCGGGGCGACAGCTATGTTCCCGCCATATTCTATGCCAGCGAAAGCCAGAAGGCCGCTGCGGAACTGGCGGTTGCCGATGCTGAGAAGACCCTGGGCAAGGCGCTTGCCGTTCCTGTCCGGAAGCACACTCAATTCGGCGCGGCAGAAGACTACCACCAGGATTACTACAAGGGCGAGAACCGTGTGCTCACGCGCTTTGGCTACATCAGACAGTCAGAGGCCTACGCCAACTATCGCAAGGCCTGCGGGCGTGATGCCAGGGTCAGGAAAGTCTGGGGCGCTGAAGCCTACACGGACGGCAAAGGCGGGCAGAGTTGACGCGCTTCAATTTCCAAGCGGGTCTTGTCAGTGTTGTTGCTCGATTCAAAACTGACCGCGATCCAATAACACTATAATAACCCCCTGCCGGCGAGGTTGCGCATCAGGTGCGACACGCCGAAGGTCCAGGGCGGACACTGGTCCGTTGACCTCACGGTATTGATGAGGGCACCCAGCTTTTCATTGGACACACTCACCACATCGCCATGCTTGTGGGTGAAACCACTGCCTTTCGCGCCACGGTCCTGGGTTGGCGCGAAGACCGTGCCGCAAAACAGCACGAAACCATCGGGGTACTGGTGATGGGCGTTGATCGTGGCTGCGACCAGCTTCAGGGGCGGGCGGCTGATCTTCGTCATGCTGCTGCCGCCGCGCAAGGAAAAGCCGTCAGGACCATCAACTTCCAGCAGCACGTCCATGCGGTTGACGTCGTCAATCGTGTAGTCGCTGTCGAGAAGGCGGATGAAAGGCCCGATGGCGCAGGAGGCATTGTTGTCCTTGGCCTTGCCGAGGAGTAGCGCCGAGCGCCCCTCCACGTCCCGCAGGTTCACATCATTGCCGAGCGTGGCCCCGACGATGGCGCCACGGCTGTTGACCACCAGCACACATTCGGGCTCCGGATTGTTCCATTGCGAAATGGGATTGATGCCGATGTCAGCCCCAAACCCGACCGCACTCATGACCTGCGACTTGGTGAAAATTTCTGCATCGGGGCCAATGCCCACTTCAAGATACTGCGACCAGGCGTTGCGGGCGACAAGTGCATCCTTGAGTTTCATGGCCTCGGCCGAACCCGGCACCAATTTTGACAGATCGTCGCCAATGAGGCGCAGGATGTCCCTGCGAATGCCTTCAGCCAGTGAAGCGTCACCCCTGGCCTTTTCCTCAATCACCCGCTCAAGCATTGAAGAGGCGAAAGTGACACCCGCCGCCTTAATTGCTTGCAAATCGATGGGGGCCAGAAGTCTGGCGGCACCCTTGCCGGAAACAGTTGCCGCAAGAATGTCGTCAACTGTTCCAAGATCTGCGCCCTCGGTGGCATTGGCCTTGGCTGCCGGATTTTCCGCCTCGCAAAGTTCCCGCAGGGTTGGGATTGATTTCGAGGTGATGTCGAAAACCCGACCTGCACGCAGCACCACCACACACGGGCCAACTTCATCGCGCCAGACCCGGCCCACGAACAGTCCGCGCCGGGTAACCTCTGCAGTCATTGCAATTGCAATATCAAGTTTCATGGCGGGCCTCCGCGTTTCACTGACTCAATTGTGCAGCGCACAATGGTGGCCACGCCGCCAGGCTGTCAACTGGTCAGATTTAATCAGCCAGGCGGTTGCGTTTGCCGCGCGCTCTCACTACAAATTACCGCGGGAGCAATCATACTGCATGAAGAAGGCAAAACTGGCAGGGCACACGGACGCCGCCGATGGCGGGCATGATGTGATTGTTGTCATGCAGAATGTAGACAAGTCATTCCCTGGTGTACATGCTCTGCGCCAAGCACAGTTTGACCTCCGCGCCGGCGAAGTTCACGCCTTGATGGGTGAAAATGGTGCAGGCAAATCCACCCTCATGAAAATCCTGACCGGCGTTTACCGGCCTGATTCCGGGGAAATTCTGGTTGATGGCAAACCCGTTTCTGTCCCTGATCCTCGCGCAGCGCAGCACCTGGGGATCAGCATTATCCATCAGGAACTTCACCTGATGAACCATCTGTCGGCCGCCCAGAACATGTATATCGGGCGCGAACCGCGCCGCGGCTTTGGCATGTTCACCGACGACGCCACCCTCAACGCCAATGCAGCAAAAATCTTCAAGCGCATGAAAATTGACATTGCGCCTGAAGTCGATGTCGGCGAATTGACCGTGGCGCGCCAGCAATTGGTGGAAATCGCCAAGGCGTTGTCGTTCGATTCCAGAGTGCTGATCATGGATGAGCCGACCTCCGCTCTCAATGAAACGGAAGTCGAGCATCTCTTCGCCGTGATCGCGGACCTGAAAGCCCATGGCGTCGGCATTGTCTATATCACCCACAAGATGGATGAGGTGAAACGCATCGCCGACCGCGTGACCGTGATGCGCGATGGCCAGACCATCGACACGCTGCCAGCGGCTGGCACCTCCATGTCCAAAATCATTTCGTTGATGGTGGGTCGTGAGTTGGCCGATGCGTCGCGCGCCCACGGCAAGGGGAGCAAGGAAGAGGTGCTGCGTGTCACCGGACTCAGCCGGGGCAAGGCCATCAAAAATGTCAACTTCACTTTGAACAAAGGCGAGATTCTCGGATTTGCCGGACTTATGGGTGCCGGGCGCACGGAAGTGGCGCGGGCGATTTTCGGCGCGGACCCGATCGACAGCGGCGAAATCCAGATCCATGGCAAGACGCGGGCCATCAAGAGCCCGAATGACGCCGTCAATCTGGGGCTGGCTTACTTGAGCGAGGACCGCAAGGCGTTTGGCCTCGTCACACGGATGTCGGTACGCGACAACATTACTTTGCCTTCGTGGACCCGCTTCGTCAGCGCAAAATTCTGGATGCGCGACAAGGACCTGAACAAGGTATCGTCCGAATACGTCGATCTCCTCAAAGTCAAAACACCGTCGGTTGACCAAGAAATCAGGCTGCTGTCCGGCGGCAACCAGCAAAAAGTCGTCATCGCCAAGTGGCTGCTGCGCGACTGTGACGTGCTGTTCTTTGATGAGCCGACCCGCGGCATTGATGTGGGTGCAAAAGCGGAAATTTATAAACTGTTGCAAGGCCTCGCCGATCAGGGCAAGGCCATCGTGGTGATCTCCAGCGAGTTGCCAGAAATTTTGCGCCTCTCCCATCGCATTCTGGTAATGTGTGAGGGACGCATTACCGGAGAGTTGGACGGCAAAACCGCGACACAAGAAGCAATCATGCACCTTGCCACGGAACGCTACGCCAAAGCGGCATGACAAGCAGGAAACCATAACAGTGGCCGATACAGCAATCACGCAAGCCCCGGTAGAAAAATCTAGCTTCTTCACCTTGGGCACCATGCAGAAGGCCGTGGCCTTTGTAGTGCTCATTATTCTGCTGGTGTTCTTCAGTGTGTTTGCGCCCAACTTCGCGGCGTGGAACAACATGGTCAACATCATGCAGGCCACCGCCGTAAACGGTGTGCTGGGTGTCGCCTGCACCTTCGTCATCATTACCGCCGGCATCGATCTTGCCGTCGGCACGATGATGACGCTGACGGCGGTGATGGCAGGCATTATCCTGACCAACCTGGGCATGCCTTTGCCCATTGGCATCATCGGGGCGATGCTATCCGGAGCATTCATGGGTGGCATTTCGGGTGTCACCATCGCCAAACTGAAAATTCCACCCTTCATCGCAACGCTCGGCATGATGCAGATTGCCCGCGGTCTGGCACTGGTTTTTTCGGGGGCAAAGCCAATCTATTTCGACGAAACGCCAAACTACAAATATATCTCGCCGGAAAGTTCGATTACAAATCTCATTCCGGGTCTTGAAGTTCCGAACGGCGTCTTCATCATGTTCGGCGTGGCCATCATCGCCTCCATCATTCTGAACCGCACCATTCTCGGGCGATACATCTTCGCTCTCGGCAGCAATGAAGAAGCGGCGCGCCTGTCGGGCATGAATGTCGATTTCTGGAAAATCGTCACCTATGCCCTGAGCGGTCTCATCTGCGGCATTGCCGGTCTTCTGGTGTCGTCACGCCTCAACTCGGCGCAACCCGCACTCGGGCTGGGCTACGAACTCGATGCCATCGCCGCTGTCGTCATTGGTGGCACCTCGCTGTCGGGCGGGCGCGGCACTATTCTCGGCACCATCATCGGTGCCTTCATCATGAGTGTTCTCACCAACGGCTTGCGCGTCATGGGCGTGCAGGAAGAGTGGAAAATCGTGGTGACGGGCATCATCATTATCGTTGCAGTGTTCGTGGACATCGCGCTGCGCAAAAAGATGTAGGGCAGGGAGGAACTGAGCTTGTTCAACATGGTGGCCGCAGCCTGATGCGGTTGAATAACTATCAAATGGAGTATGTCATGAAGAAGAGCTTGATTGTTGCCGCCATGTTTGGCGCAGCGACGATGTTCTCGGCGCCAAGCTACGCCGAAGACGTCTATTTCCCGATCATCGCCAAGGGCTTCAGCCACCAGTTCTGGCAGGCTGTGAAGGCCGGCGCTGAAGAAGCAGCCAAGGCCAATGGCGTGACCATCACGTTCGAAGGCCCGAACACGGAAGCTGAAATCGACAAGCAGACCGACATCCTGAATGCCGCGATTGCCAAGAAGCCGCAAGGCCTGGGCTTTGCCGCCCTTGACTCGAAGGCCCAGGTGCCTGCCCTGCAAAAGGCTGCCGACGCCGGCATTCCGATTGTTGCGTTCGACTCGGGCGTTGACAGCGATCTGCCGCTCACCACCTGCACCACAGACAACGTGAGTGCAGCAGGTGCAGCTGCAGACAAGCTCGCTGAGGCCATCGGTGGCGAGGGTGAAATCGCCGCTGAAATCCACGACCAAACCTCGGCAACCGGCATCGGTCGTCGTGATGGCTTCGTGAACCGCATCAAGGAAAAATATCCGAAGATCACCGTCGTTGACATCAAGTATGCCAACGACGCGCTCAAGGCCGCTGACGACATCAAGGCGACCCTGCAGGCCTATCCGAACCTGAAAGCCATCTTTGCATCAAACGAAGGTGCTGCCATTGGACTTGCCGTTGCCATCAAGGAAAGCAAGTCCAAGATCGTCGGCGTCGGCTATGACTCCGGCAAGACTCAGAAGGACGCCATCAATGATGGTACCCTGATCGGCTCAATCACCCAGAACCCCGTCGGCATCGGCCAGTGCGTTGTGAACTCACTCGCCAAGGCCATGAAAGGCGAAAAGCTCGAGAAGATAATCGACACGGGCTTTTACTGGTACGACAAGACGAATATGGCCGACCCGAAGGTTGCCGCTGTCTTGTATGATTGATACATGACCACACCCAGCAGCCCTCCTCCCCGAAACGGGAGGAGGTTTTTTCGATGGGTCCGGTGCCAGATTGCCTTTTCTGCCGACACTGGTGCCCTCATCCGCTACTGCTACCCGCGTTCAATTGAACGCGGACAAGTTGCCGTGGCATATTGAATCTGAAGCATCTTTCACTTCGCAAATGATTCCATTTGCTCGTCCGATGCCCTGGATTTTTTCTGTGTCAGTCACGCCCCAGAATCATGGCGGCGGCCTTTTCGGCGATCATCATGGCAGTTGCGTTGGTATTGGATGAAATGACTGTGGGCTGAATGGATGTGTCGGCAACGCGCAGACCGGCGATGCCATGAACCTTGAGTTCCGGCGAAACAACCGACATCGAACCGATGCCCATGGCACAGGTGCCCGCCGGATGGTGATCGGTCTTGGCCATGCGGCAGGCATAGTCCAGCAGTTCGTTCTTGCTGGTGACCCCCGCCCCCGGCAGGCGTTCCGCCATGATGAAGGGTTGAAGTGCTGGCTGGCGCAGAATATCCCGCGACATCTCAAGCGCCCGCATGTTGAGTTCCCTGTCCATGGGATCGGCCCAGAAATTGGGATCAATGAGCGGATGCGCATCGGGCTTTGCCGAGCGCAGGCGCACGGTGCCGCGCGACCCCGGCCGCGTCACCGTGGCATTGAGCGTCACACCGGGATTCTTGAGCCTGGCGATCCCCGCCTCAATGCCGCTGCCCAAACCAAAATGGAATTGAATGTCAGGATGGGCTGCGGCCTTGTCCGCATACCAGAAGCCGCCGCTGTTGAACAATGATGAGGCCACGGGTCCATCGCGCGTGATGAGATATTGCAGGCCCGCCAGCACCGCCCACCAGGGCTTGCCATACTTGTCATAGGAGTGGTCGCCGGTGCACTCCGCCAAAGCGCAAACATCCAGATGGTCCTGCAGGTTGGCGCCCACGCCTGCAAGATCATGCACTGGCGCAACACCCACTGACTTCAAGTGATCCGCCGGACCTATGCCGGAAAGCAACAGCAGTTTCGGTGAACCAATGGCGCCGGATGCGACAATGACCTCGCTCGCGGCACGAATGGCCCTCGGGCGATTGCCGTCCATGACCTCGACGCCGATGGCCCTGCCCTGTTCCACGCTGACCCGTGTTGTCATGGTATCAAGAACCACTGTCAGATTGCTGCGCGCCTTTGCGGGCCTCAGATAGCCGGTGGCGGCGGACGAACGCCGCCCCTCACGCTGGGTGACCTGATAAATGCCCATGCCTTCGGGCGACGCGCCTGAAAGGTCATTGCAACGCGGAATGCCGGCCTGTTCAGCCGCAGTGACGAAGGCTTTGACGATGGGCAGCAGAGCTTTGGGCTGTGCGACGCCAATGGGGCCACCACGGCCATGCACATCATCGTCGAATGTATCGTTGTCCTCGTGCAGCTTGAAATATTTGACAATGCTGTCGAAATCCCATCCCGTGCAGCCTTGCTGTGCCCAGGCGTCAAAATCCATGCGGTGCCCACGGGTGTAAATCTGCGCATTGATGGTTGATCCGCCGCCAATGACCTTGGCCTGCGTGTACCAGAACACCCGGTCCTGCATGTGGCGCTGCGGCACCGTGGACCAGCCCCAGGAGGCGATGCCCTTGGTCATTTTGGCAAAGCCTGCAGGCCAGTGAAAAAGGAAATTGCGGTCACTGCCACCCGCCTCCACCAGCAGCACGCGATTTTCCGGCACGGCCGAAAGCCGGTTGGCAAGCACACACCCTGCCGTACCGCCACCTACGATGATGTAGTCATATTCATCTTGCAACTCGGGCATTGCGGCAGTTCCCCGGTATTGAACCAACTGGTTACTTATGGAATAGTGCACACGAAATGACAAGCGAGGCGCAGATATTGTCCAACCCCAGGATCGCAGAGATCAACGGCATTCCAGCCCTGGGCTTTGGCACCTGGCCGCTTTCGGGCCAGGGCTGCATCAACACCGTCAAGATGGCCGTGGAAGTGGGGTTTCGCCACATAGATACGGCGCAAATGTATCAGAACGAGCCCGAAGTGGGTGAAGCCATCGCCAGTTGTGGCGTGCCACGCGGCGAGTTGTTTGTGACCACAAAGGTCGATCCTTCAAATCTTGGAAAAAACCGGTTTGCGCAGTCAGTCCGCCGTTCCATGGATCTCTTGGGTGGGCCTGCTGACCTGTTGCTGATCCATTGGCCGCCTGCTGATGCAGAAGTCGATGCCACGCTCGCGCTTCTCAAATCCGAGCAGGACAGCGGCATGGCCAAACGTATCGGCGTTTCCAACTTTTCGCCAAAACTCTTGCGTCAAGCCGTGGCCCGGCTCGGCCCCGACATTGCCTGCAATCAGGTCGAGTATCATCCCCTGCTGGACCAGCGCAAACTCAAGGCAACAGCCGATGAATTGGGCGTGCCACTTGTGGCTTACAGTCCCATTGCGCGGGGGCGCGCGCTCTCACATTCCGTCATCACTGATATTGCCCGGCGTCTTTCGCGCCCCCCTTCTGAAATCGTGCTGCGTTGGATCTACCAAAGCGGCGTCATCGCCATCCCCATGACCAGCAAACGGGAGAATGCTTTGTCAAACCTCAACATCTTTTCCTATGAATTGTCGACGGAAGACATGGCGGCAATCTCGGCCATCGGATCGGAGGCCGGCCGCACAATAGCTCCCTCCCGCATGCAGGGGCGCTGGGATGGATAGACTCACGCCAAAACCGCTGACCCGCGCGGGCTTCAATCCCTATGGCGACGTGATTGACACCGACGGCGTCACGCCTAAGTGGGTCAACCAGGGTTTTGCCCAACGCTTCAACGACCTTTGCAAGGTGGATGTGGCGGCAGGGGGGGGCAGCGTGAATGTGAGCCTTTTCGCGGCCAACCCCCGGCCAAAACCCGTTGCCATCAAACTAATGGAGCGTCACCCGCTGGGCTCGCAGGCCTTTGTACCTATGCAGAACCAAGCCTGGCTGGTGCTGGTTTGCGATGATCCGATGGAATTCTCCAGTTACCACCTGTTCGCTGCAACGGGACGCCAGGGCGTAAACTATTCCCGCAACACCTGGCACCACCCCCTGCTGGTGTTTGATGCTGCCAGTCACTTCATCATCATCGACCGCAAGGGGCCTGGGAATAATCTGGAAGAAGTGTGGCTGAAAGATACGGCACACATGGAAGTGGCGGACTGAATTGCAAATCCTGCAGTTGATGGGTAGTTTGCCCGGATGAACAAACCTCCGACCTACTACGCCTCCCAGGGCGGCCTTCCCCCGCAATCGCAACTGCTGACGGGCCGCGCCATTTTCACTACTGCCTATGCCGTCATCCCCCGGGGCGTCATGCAGGATATCGTGACGAGCCATCTGCCCGGCTGGAACAAGACCCGGTGCTGGATCATCGCCCGTCCGCTCTCGGGCTTTGCTGAAACCTTTTCGCACTACATCATGGAGGTGTCAGGCGGCGGCGGCAGCACTGCGCCCGAACCCGATTCCAAAGCCGAAGCTGTGCTTTTTGCGGTTGAAGGCACATTCTCCATTTTGCTGGATGGCAAACCCCATGTGATGGTGCCGGGCACCTATTCCTATGTGCCACCGGGCGGCACATGGTCATTGCGCAATGAGGGCAAAGATGCAGCGCGCTTCCATTGGATCCGCAAACGCTATGAGCCAGCCCCCGGTGTGCCTGCGCCGCACCCCTTTGTTGTGAACGAAAAGGACATTGCACCCAGCGTCATGCCCGATTGCAACGGTGTGTGGTCCACCACGCGCTTTGTTGACCCTACCGACATGGCCCATGACATGCACGTCACCATCGTCAATTTCGAACCCGGCGGCGTCATTCCCTTCGCCGAAACCCATGTCATGGAACACGGGCTCTACGTGCTGGAGGGAAAAGCCGTCTACCGTCTCAACGGCGACTGGGTCGAGGTGGAGGCAGGCGACTTCATGTGGTTGCGCGCCTTCTGCCCGCAGGCCTGCTATGCTGGCGGCCCGGGCCGCTTTCGCTACCTGCTTTACAATGACGTGAACCGCCACGCACGGCTCGCTGTGTTTGCGCCGCGTTCGAGCATCGCGCGGTCAATTGGTATCAGTAGCATCAAGTGACCGCGAGAACGATGCTCTAAAATTCAATATGTTGGCGCAACTTTCCCCTCTCAAATCGTTCCGATTTGATCGTCCGTTGCGCTAGATTTCACTCGCTTTGTAGGTTGCCTTGTCAAGCCAGTCCGGATTGATGGTGACGCCCCAGCCCGGCGCGTCAGTCACCGTCACATGGCCTGCCTCCACCTTGTAGGGATCACCCAGGAACAATCCCTCCTGCCACGGATAATAGTCCAAACCTTCGATCGACAGTTCGAGGTATTTACCCGGATTGGGAATGGCCCGGAGGAGGTGCATCGTACACATGGTGACGAGTGAAAGATTGGCCGCATGCGGCGTGCACGGCAGGCCCGCAGCGTGGCCCATGCGCGCCACGTCCATCGCCCGCAACATGCCGCCCACGTACATGACATCCGGCTGGATGACATCGACGGCCCCCATGCCGATCATGGTTTTCCACGCCGTGAATTCGCAATCCTGCTCGCCGCCCGTCACATCAATGGAAAGGGCATCCGTCACTTCTTTGGTCTGCGCGAATTCCCAATAGGGGCATGGTTCTTCGAAATGGCCGATGCCGTACTCCTCAAGCAGGCGGCCCACTTCAATCGCACGCTTGGGCGAATAGCAGGAATTGCCATCAACCAGCTTGTCGATGCCGCCACCCAACGCCTTGGACACAACGGGTATCACTGCCTCGGTGCGGCCCGGCCATTCATCCCGGTCACGCCCGCATTCGCGGCCAACCCGCCATTTGAAGGCGGTGAAACCCTTCTCGTCCCGCAAGGGCAGAAAACGTTTCGCCTCGTCTTCTGGCGTGATGTCGCGGCTCATCGAAGATGCGTAGGCGCGCAACTTGCCTGGCTTGCCGCCCAACAGTTCGCAAACGGGCTTTCCTTCCAGATGCCCGCGCAAATCCAGAAGCGCCGTATCGAGCCCCGTCATGGCGCGGCGCAAGTAGGAGCCGGGATACTTGTGTTCGCGTTCACCAATGAGTGCCAGCGTGTCGGCAAAATCCAGCGCATCTGTGCCAAGCGCGTGAGGCGCGACCTGGCGGTGGAATACCTCGCAGGTGATGTCCGCATTGTAGGTTGAGACCTGGCCCCAGCCTTGCGCGCCGGTTTCCGATGTGGCGAGAACAAAGCCCACGAAGTCAGTGTTGAAAGTTTCGAGTTTCTTGATCTTCATGGAGAAAATTTCCTGGTCGTTCTTAGATACCAAATCGATTGCTGCAAGGCGAGAAACCTGAGTGGAGGGGCGAAGGAATCAGTTGCGGATGAAATAGAATTATGCGATTTGCATGCGGCATATCCGCACACCTATCATTTTTTACTTGCGGTAGTTGAAATTTTCAAGTATAAAAAGGGGGAGGGGGAGTGATACTTAGGAGAGAGCATCGCGAACGACAAAGTATCACGTAGGGGGGAGAGGGTTATCGTGATTATTGATTTTTTGAATGCCTCTTTCGGTTCGTTTGTGGAGCGAATGTCGGAGAGTGAAGACGGGTTTCAAGAGGGTTTCCCGTCGGATGAGACTGCAGGCAGAGTCGACTCTGTTTGCAGTCTTGCTTTGTTGACTTGGCATTCATTTGACCTCATGTGCAAATGCCCATGAACAAACCACCGCTGAAAATTCTGCTTGCCGCACCGCGTGGGTTCTGCGCTGGCGTGGTGCGTGCCATCGACATCGTGGAGCGGGCGCTCGATGTCTATGGCGCGCCCGTCTATGTCCGCCACGAAATCGTCCACAACAAATTCGTCGTCGATGACTTGAAGGCCAAGGGCGCCATCTTCGTGAAGGAACTGGATGAAATTCCAGCCGGCGACCATCCCGTTGTGTTCTCGGCCCACGGTGTACCCAAGGCCATTCCGGCAGAGGCGCAAGCCCGCAAAATGTTCCAGTTGGATGCCACCTGCCCTCTGGTCACCAAGGTTCATCTCGAAGCCCAGCGCCACCATGATGATGGCCTTGAAATCATCCTGATTGGCCATGCCGGCCACCCGGAAGTGATCGGCACCATGGGGCAGCTGCCGAAGGGGGCTGTGGTTCTGATTGAAACACCTTTGGACGCCGAGAGCCTTGCCGTCCGCGATGCCGCAAAACTTGCCTTCATCACCCAGACCACACTCTCGGTCGATGACACGGCCGAGGTGATCGTCGTATTGAAGCGCCGTTTCCCCTTGATCCGTGGGCCGGTGAAGGAAGACATTTGCTACGCCACCACCAACCGCCAGGACGCGGTGAAGTCCATTGCACGGGAAATTGAACTGCTGATTGTCGTGGGCGCGCCGAATTCATCAAACTCCAAGCGCCTTGTGGAAGTGGGCATCAAGAATGGCTGCCCGCGTGGTGAACTGGTGCAGCGCGCCAGCGATTTGAAGTGGGCTGAGTTGCAGGGATTGTCCACCATCGGGCTCACCGCAGGTGCCTCAGCGCCGGAAGTCCTGGTCAATGAAATCATAGATGCCTTCCGCGATCACTACGATGTGACGGTCGAAAAGGTGACGCTGCGCGAAGAGAATGTATCCTTCAAGCTGCCAAAGGAACTGAGAGGCGAACTGCGCGAGGCCTCAAACGCCTCCCGACCGGTTCAATGACCAAGGGCAAGGTGATCATCCACACGGACGGTGCCTGCTCGGGCAATCCGGGGCCCGGCGGCTGGGGCGTGGTCATGGACTACAATGGCACACGCAAGGAACTCTTCGGCGGCGAGGCCTTGACCACCAACAATCGCATGGAACTGCGCGCCGCCATCGAAGCGCTGAACACGCTTAAGCGGCGCTGTACTGTGGAGATGCATGTCGATTCAAGTTACGTCAAGGACGGCATCAGCAAATGGATCCACGGCTGGAAAAAAAACGGCTGGAAGACCGCAGACAAGAAGCCCGTGAAGAACGTCGAACTCTGGCAAGCGCTGGAAGAGGCGGTCACGCGCCACGACATCGCCTGGCATTGGGTGAAGGGCCATGATGGCCATCCCGAAAACGAACGCGCCGACGAACTGGCGAGAATGGGGATTGCCCAAACAAGAAGTGAAAGCTGAGCCCCTACCCCTTCGCCAACTCGCGCAGCTTGTATTTCTGGATCTTTCCCGTGCTGGTTTTTGGCAGTTCGGTGAAAATCACATGGCGCGGCACCTTGTAACCTGCCAGTTTTTCCTTGCACCAGGAAATGATCTGGTCCGCTGTCGCCGCCTGCCCCGGTTTCAGTTCAATGAAGGCGCACGGCGTCTCGCCCCATTTTTCATCTGCCTTGGCGACCACCGCCGCCGCCTGCACTGCGGGATGCTTGTAAAGCGCGTCCTCCACCTCGATTGATGAAATGTTCTCGCCGCCGGAGATGATGATGTCCTTGGAGCGGTCCTTGAGCTGGATGTAGCCGTCCGGGTGCATGACGCCGAGGTCACCGGAATGGAACCAACCGCCCTTGAAGGCATCGCCTGAGGCTTTCGGATTCTTCAAATATCCCTTCATCACGACATTTCCGCGGAACATGACCTCGCCCATGGTCTCGCCATCGCAGGCAACGGGCGTCATTGTCTCCGGGTCCATGACCGTCAGGTCTTCCAGCGCATGATAGCGCACACCCTGCCGCGCCTTTTTGGTGGCCCGCGCCGGTCCGTCAAGTGCGTCCCATTCCGTTTTCCAGTCGTTGACAACGGCGGGCCCGTAGGTTTCGGTCAAGCCATAGAGATGGGTGACGTTGAACCCGGCATCGGCCATGGCAGCCAGAACGGCCTCGGGCGGTGGCGCGGCCGCCGTCATGAATTCAACTTTATGCGACAGTGACCGCTTCTCCTCCGCCGGGGCATTGAGGATCGTTGACATGACGATGGGGGCACCGCACAGGTGTGTCACCCTGTGTTCTTCTAGTGCTGCCCAGATGGCCTTGGCGCGCACCCAGCGCAACGTCACATGGGTTCCACCGATCACGCTGATGGACCAGGGAAAGCACCAGCCGTTGCAGTGGAACATCGGCAGGGTCCAGAGATAGATGGCATGCTTGGCGATACCGGCGGTGAGGACATTTCCCTGCGCCAGCAATGCTGCCCCACGGTGGTGGTAAACCACACCCTTGGGATTTCCTGTTGTACCCGATGTGTAGTTGAGCGAAATGGCGTCCCATTCGTCATCGGGCCAGGCCCAGGTGAAATCCCCAGTGCCGGATTGAACAAGTTCTTCATAATCCACCGTGCCGATCGGCTCGCCCTCGACCTCGAATTCCGGGTCAACATAATCAATCACCAGTGGGCGCACTTTGCAGAGTTCAAGTGCCGCTTTCGCCAGGTTTGATAACTCTTTGTCAACAATCAGTATTTTTGTTTCCGCATGATCAAGCGAAAATCCAATTGTGGCGGCATCGAGCCGTGTGTTCAGCGTATTCAGCACGCCCTTGGTCATTGGCACACCGTAGTGGCATTCGAGCATGGCCGGGGTGTTGGCCAACAGCACCGAGACCGTGTCTCCCTTGCCAATTCCGCGCCTAGCCAAGGCCGAGGCCAATTGCCTGCAGCGGCCATAAAACGCTTGGTATGACGTGCGGGACTGCCCGTGAATGATGGCGGTGTGATCGGCATAGACTGCGGCTGCACGGGCCAGAAATGACAGCGGCGTCAGGGGCTGGAAGTTGGCGGCATTCTTGTCGAGATCAAGTTCGTAGGCAGACATGGCTCACCTTGCAAAGATGAAGCATTATTCACTGCCCCTCAAAGGGCGGCAAGCCCCTCATTGAGGCGGACAGTCGACGATTGCCGATGATGCCACCGCGCCACAAATCCGGCCAGCCACCAGCAGAGTGCCGCCAGCGCCAGACCAGCGTAGCCATCGACCGCGTAGTGCCAGCCCAGATGCACCGACCCCAGCAGAATGATGAGTGAGTAGACGGCAAAGGCAAGCCCAAGCCCGCGTGAGCGCGTCCAGGTCGCGAGTGCAAACAGCAGCGCCGAGGCAACGTGCATCGATGGAAAGGCCGAGATGCCAATGGCAGGCGCTTTGCCCGCATAGCCGTCCCACAGCAATTGCTGGGTATCCAGCGCCCAGATGGGAATGCGGGAGTCAACCTCACGCAAGTAGGCCATCAGTGGGGCAAAGGGATCGGGCGAAAGCCCCAGATTTCCGTAATAAACCGGACCGGCGGACGAAAAGCACACGGCCAGCATGCCGCCACCGATCCACCAGGTCAGCATGTAAGCGAAGAAAAACCGCGTGCGGTTGACGGATGAGCGCGTGGCAAAACCAAACCACATGAAACAGCCGAACAGCGCCAGGAACCAGAAATTGTAGAACATATTGATGACGAAAGTGACGCCATCAAAGGCCATGAATGGCTGAAGGATGCGCCACGGATCGACACCAAAATGCAACGTCCTGTCCGCCTGCATCAGCGCTTCATCCCAGGCGAAGGGCTTCACAAGCGGAATCATGGGTTTCAATTCCAACATGCCCTTGTTGAAAATGACCATGGCTGCAAACAGCGGCAACCCCAGCACAAAAGCAGCCGGATTGCGGAACAGTCCCGCCACATCGCTGGCCATCTGCCGCGTCGGGCTTTCGGGCTTGAGCACGGCTGCATATTGCCCCAGCCGGAACAGGAAGACGGCCACAAGACCCGCTGGAACGGTGAGTGTGATCATTCCCATCACGAGCCCCCGGACCGAGGCCACCCGGTAATCGGGAATGCCGCTCAAAAACCAGCTTGTCGTGGCGACATAGAGCAGCGGAATGACAAGGAATATCCATTGCGCCCGCAGGCTCTGCCACAGCACGGCAACCACCTTGGCAAGGCGGTTCGGTGCGGCTGGCGCACTGGCGTGCAAGGCCTGTTCGGACATGCCGCAAGCATTGCCGCCGAAGGTCTTAAATCCCGTTAACAACCGAGACTCGCCACAAAACTCGGCACACGGGCGTCATGCCCCAATGGTGCTTGGCAGCAGCTGGCGCGCCAACTATGCAGGGCAGAAACAGGATTCTTCATGCCCACTCCCAACTCTGCCCGCTATGCGGTCCTCTCGTTCTTTCTGCTGCACGGCATCATGCTGGGAGGGTGGGTCACACATATTCCTGGCGCCAAGGAACGCCTGGGCGTGGGGCCTGGCATATTCGGTTTTGCATTGCTGTCCTTTGCGGCGGGAGCCGTCGTTTCCATGCCGGTGGCAGGTGCTGTCATCAACAAATATGGCAGCGCCCGGCTCATCACCATCTCCGGCCTGATGTTTGCTGCATTTCTGTTTATCCCGGCTTTGGCACCAAACTTGTTGCTGTTCGTGGTGGGTGGTGTGCTTCTCGGTGCCTCCGTGGGCTCGATGGATGTGGCGATGAACGGCCATGGCCTTGCCGTGGAAAAAGCCTTGCGCCGCCCCGTCATGTCGGGCTTCCACGGGGCCTTCAGCATAGGTGCTGCATTTGGCACTCTTGTGGGCGCCTATTGGATGAATCTCGTCGGAGCCCATTGGCAACTTCTGACCATCAGCACCATTGGTGCGGCAGGTGTGCTGTTGGCCAGCCGCGCCATGTTGCCCGCAAGTGTCGACAAGGGCCTGTCGGGCCAGCACTTTGCCATGCCAACAGGAGCAACCATCGCCCTTGGCCTTCTCTGCTTCCTCGCACTGATGATCGAGGGTTCGGTGGCGGATTGGGCCGCCATCATGCTGCGTGAGCGCTTCATCGTTGATATCGCCACCGCCGCACTCGCTTTCGGCTTCTATCAGATCGGCATGGCTGTAGCGCGTTTCACCGGAGACTGGCTGCGCCTCAAATTCGGTGCAGTACACATGGTTGTGGTAAGTGCCGCGTTGTCCGCCGCAGGCACCGGCATTGCCCTCATTGCACCCACAGTACCCTTGTCATTGGCGGGCTTTGCCATCGCTGGGATCGGCATTGGCAATGTGGCGCCCGTGCTTTTTGCTGGCGGTGGCCGCCTGGAACCTGATGCACCGGGGCGCGGCATTGCCGCCGTCACCTCGCTTGGCTATTCCGGCTTTCTGGTGGGGCCGCCCTTGATCGGCATCATTGCCGAGGCAACGGGCGTTGCCCATGCCCTCTGGATCACGGTTGCCGCTGCCTTGATCATCGCATTCTATGCGCGCATGGTCCAATCCGCCGACACGTACTGAGGGCGATGATGGACCACATCAAGGGAAAGCGGGTTTTTATCACCGGTGCCGGGCGGGGGCTTGGTGCCGCCTTCGCCGTCGTCCTTGCTGATCTCGGCGCCAGGATTTTCATGACGGCGCGCAGCGTTGAACCGCTCTCGGCCTTGGCCCTGTCCATTCAGCAACGCACCGGCACCGCCCCCGAATATACCGCCCTCGACCTTGCCGACATTTCGCAGGTGACACTCTTTGCCAAAAGATGGCGCGATGAAAAGCAACCCCTCGACATTCTGATCAACAATGCGGCCACCTGGCTCTCTGGCCCCATGGACAGCCATGATGCATTCGCCATCGCGCAGACAATCACGGCCAACGTGACGGGAACCTTGCTCCTCACCCGCGGCATGCTGCCCTTGCTCAAGGCCTCGCCTGCCCCGGATATCGTCAACATGGTGTCTGTGAGTGGCATGAGCCAAGTGGCACTTCAGGGTGCTTCGGTTGCCTACATCGCATCGAAGCATGGCCAGGCGGGCATGACCGATGCATTGCGCCAGGAATTGCGCGGCTCAGGTGTGCGCATCACTGCCATTTACCCGTCCAACATTGAAAACATATCACCGCTCAATGCCGACGCCTGGAACGGCCCCCGCGATGCCACAAGCTGGCTCAGCAACAAGGACGTTGTCGGCACCGTACTCGGTGCCCTGTCGCGCGCAAGGCACGTGACCTTCATGTCGGTGCTGCTGGAAACGGCGACCAGCAATTTCCACGGCCACTGATTGCACCACCCATGAAACTTGAACATCGTGTTGCCATTGTCACCGGTGCGGCCCGCGGCATCGGCCTTGCCATCGCCGAACGCCTGGTTGCAGAAGGTGCAACAACTGTCATCTGCGATGTGCTTGATGATGTGGGTAGCGCTGCGGCGGCCCGGATTGGGGCAACCTACATGCACTGTGACGTGTCGCGTGCCGCAGCGGTCAAGACCCTGGTGAAAGCGACTGTAACGCAGCACGGAAATATCGACCTGCTTGTGAACAATGCCGGAATTTCGGTGACGAAGGATTTTTTCGACATCACCGAAGATGACTTCGACCGCGTGATCGCCGTCAACCTCAAGGGCTCATTCCTGGTGCTGCAAGAGGCCGCCCGCCACATGGTGAGGCAAGTGCTGGAGGGCCGCGCACCAGGCGCCATCGTCAACATGTCCTCGGTCAATGACACGCTCGCCATCCCGACGATCGCGCCCTACACCATGTCGAAAGGTGGCGTGAAACAGTTGACGGCGGTGGCCGCACTGGCCCTTGCCCCCCACGGCATCCGCGTCAATGGCATTGGTCCGGGGTCAATCCGCACCGACATGCTGGCCGGCACACTGCAGGACAAGGCCGCCATGAACCGCGCCCTTTCACGCACACCGCTGGGCCGCGTCGGCGAGCCTGCCGAAATCGCCGGTGTTGCCGCCTTCCTACTGAGCGCAGATGCAAGCTACATTTCCGGGCAGATCATCTATGTCGACGGCGCCCGCATGCCGCTCAACTATACGGTTCCCGTGCGCGATTAGAGCAACGGGCGAGCAAGTGGAACCAACTGCGAAGCGAAAGTTGCTCCAGATTCAATATGCTACAGCAGGAAGGACACCCGCATCAGCGCCCCAACTTCATGCCGCATGGCGCTCGGCGTCGCGCTTGAGATTGGCCAGGAGCGCTTCCAGACCGTCGTTGAACGTCTGTTCGTGAAAGTCTTTTGAAAAATATGGGCCGACCGCCGTGATGGCGGGAAAGTCGCGCCGTGCCTCGTCGGCAGGAACAGGCTCGGCTGCCGACGGGCCCTTGATGTAACCCATGGCTTCATCAAGGCCGGCACCCATGAGGTAATATCCGACGGAACGGAAATGCACCGCCCGCCTCTCCGGAGGCAAGCCGCTGAGCTGCAACAGGCTGAGCAGCCGATCAAGAAACGCAAGACCCGCCCTGTTGTTCATCCGGTAGATTGCAAAATACAGAAAGAATCCGGGGTGCCGCAAGGCCTGCCGCCGGAACGATTGGCTGAAGAGCCGCAATTGCTCAAGCCAGTCCGCACCGGCAGGCGGGAATTCAATTTCCCGGATGCAGCTTGCCACAAGTTCGTCAAACAGGTGCGCCTTGCTGGGATAGTAGTGATAGATGCTCATGGCCTCGCAGCCGAGCACGCGGGCGAGGCCGCGGAAGCTGAAGCCGTCAAGGCCCTTCTTGTCGATGAGCGCCAGCGCCGCATCGGCAATGCGTCCGGCACTGAGTGGTTTGCGATTCTTTTTCATTCAGCAATCAGTTCCCGGTGAGCATAGGACCAGCCCAAAGGCAAGCTCCCCGGCGCGGGGTTGCGCACCGGGGTGGCTTTCTGTCACGGCACCTGGCCTCACTGGCCGCCCAGTTCCTTTTTGAACTGTGCCATGTCAACCTGCAGGCCATGGAACATCGTGCTCCAGTTGCGCGTCAGACCCGCCATGGCTACCGCTTCGCCGATTTCTTGCTCCGTGGCGCCAAGCTGGCGCGCCGTATTGGTGTCGGCCCAGATGCAGTATTCGCACGGAATCTGCGAAGCGACGGCCAACCCGATCAGTGCCTTGACCTTGGGCGGCAAGGCCGTCTTGTCGGAAAGCTCAAGCTGCTTTGTTTGGGTCCAAAGTCCGGCCAGTGCAGCATCGGGCACGGCTTTGATGAAGCTTGGCACAGCTCCGAATGTCGCGGTTATGTCAGCATAGATTGCCTCCCGAGACGGCGCCATGTCTTCAGCCACGGCAAGAGGCGAAGCAAGCGCTGCGGTCACCAGAATTGCAAGACTGGTCAGTGATTTCAGAGACGTTTTCATGGCTGTTTCCTTTCCTGGACTTTAACCTTACTTAGTAAGGCATGCCGCCATCAATAACCTTACGGCGTAAGAAATCAAATCACATTTTCTTACACTGTAAGGTCGAATCGATCACGTTTTCGTGATTGGGCAACTTCCCGGGGCATGCCCCTGAATATACTGTCCCGATCAGGGACCGAGCATCACTCGATAATAATGACCTGCCCCGTCAGCGCACCCTCGACTGACTTGGCATAGGCCAGACCCACCCGGGCGGACGACACTGGCTCGTGGCCGGGGAAGAGGCCATCGTACTTCACCACTGATTCTTCCAGAAGTCCGGGGCTGACCACATTGATGCGGATATTGCGCGGCATTTCGATTGCCGCAGATTTCACAAAGGCATCCAAGGCGCCGTTCACAGCCGCAGCATTTGCACCCTTGCGGATGACATCACGATTGGTGACCCCGGTGGTGAGCGTGATGGAACCGCCGTCCTTCACCTTGTGCTGGCCGATGAGCACCAGATTGATCTGACCCATCAGCTTGTCGTCGAGGCCCTTGCGAAACTGCTCTGCAGTCATGTCCACCAGAGGGCCATAATGGGTATGACCAACGGTGGCAACAACGGCATCCACAACACCCACCTTGTCGAACATGGCGCGGATCGACAATTCATCCATCAAGTCGACGGTCACGTCGCCAGATGTGCGCCCCGCCGCGATGACTTCATGTTTTCTTAAGCCAAGAGCAGCGGCCCGGCCCACTGTACCAGTGCCACCAATGAGCAAGACCCGCATGATCTATTCTTCGCCCCCGCCCTTGAGACCCTTGAGTTTCGCGAAGACGGAAGCAACGCTCATGTCGCCGCTGCCCGCGGACTCTTCTGCCCGTTGTTCCTGGGCCATGCGATGGGCGGTGGTACCCTCCACTTCCGCTGCAGGGATAAGCGTACGCGGCGCCACCGTGTCGCCGGGGGGTTTTTTCGCCCGGGCGGCGGCCTTCTGGACGGCGAAGTCAAGATCAAGCTGCGAACACAGGCCCAGCGACACAGGATCAACGGGCTTGATGTTGCCCGCATTCCAATGGCTGCGTTCGCGCACGGCGTTGATCGTGTGCTTGGTCGTGCCGACAAGTTTCATGACGGCGGCATCCGGCAATTCCGGGTGATAGCGCAACAGCCAGGCGATGGCGTCGGGCCGGTCACCGCGCCGCGACACAGGCGTATAGCGCGGTCCGCCCGTCGATTTCTTCACCTGCACGTCAACCTTGGATTCGAGAATGGCAAGGGGGTGCGATGTATCGGCCTCGCCCCGCGCGATCTCCTCGCGCGTCAACTGCCCGCCCGTCACCGGGTCGAGCCCCTTGACACCCGCCGCCACATCACCATCGGCAATGCCTTTTACCTCCAGTTCGTGAAGATGGCAGAAATCGGCAATTTGCCGGAACGTCAGTTTGGTGTTTTCGACGAGCCAGACGGCAGTGGCCTTGGACATCAATGGTGCGCGTGACATATGGTTTCGCTCCTTCGGAGCCTTTCCAGGGGCTCCAATTGGTTTGACAGAAGATTGTCGGGAATGGCTTGCATATAGGTCAATGGCCCCGCCAACGCAATCAGCTTCGCTTAAGGAGCATGTGGCTTTCCGAAGTGGACGACGGAACACGCGCCCTGACTTGCCTGGGCCCCAACTCTGGTCCAGATTCGCAGGGATTGACGGAGGATGCCATGGACCTCGATGACCTGCCAAAACCCAAACCCCAATTTACCGTGGGTCAGCCCCTGGACGCGATTTCAATGGGGGAGCTCGTGCAGCGTATCGAAGCATTTGAAGCCGAGATTGCGCGCATCAAGGCTGAAATCACCCGCAAACAAGCCTCAAAACAGGCCGCTGACGCGTTTTTCAAGGGCTGAAATGACGGGAATTCGTTAACCATTCAGTAAATCTTTTCGTTTACCTTAATGCTTGTCCCGGAGCGATCCGGGTTCTCTGAGTGGTTCTGTCCACTCTGTTTGACGCCTCCCTGTTAGAACTCAAGCCGCGGTTTCCGCGGCTTTTTTTTGTTCCGTGCCGTGGCACCGGAATTGCTCCTCAAGAGTCAATAGGCGGAGTGCCGCTCCAGAATGAGCCATGCTTGCGTATGGACATGCCGGATCGGAATGCTAAAAACAAAACAGTGTGAGTAAGGGGTTGTTTACCATGAGGCAGTCGCAAGGCGCAGGAAAAGGCACCGTTGATTTCTTGGCGCGTTTCACCGACTCGGAGCAATTCGACAAGGTTTTCAAGGAAGGCATGGGGCTGGTTGAGGAGACTGCCAACTATCTTGATGGCCAAGGCCGCGCCGACAGCAAGCTCCTCGACCGTACCGGCGCCATCGCCTACGCCACCGAAAGCATGCGGCTCACAACCCGATTGATGCAACTGGCCTCATGGCTGCTGCTGCAACGGGCAATCGCCACCGGCGAATTGGGCCATGATGAGGCAGGCCGCGAAAAAAATCGTATCAGCCTTTCCGACATTGGCCGTGGCAACCAGGTCCCGGGTGCCGAGCAGACGCCTGAAGGCCTGCAAACACTGGTCGAGCGTTCATTGCGCCTCCTCGAGCGTATCAACACGCTGGACCTGATGATTGTGAGGCAGAAATCTGAGGAACCGGCCAATGAAAACCCGGTGGCAAGCCAACTGGACCAACTGGCCCGCGCCTTCGGCACGCGATAGTCCGTGTCGCTGCTGCCAATAAAAAACCCGGCTGCGAGGCCGGGTTTTGCATGCAAGTGTTGACCGAACTTACTTTTTGAGGAAGCCGAACTTCTGATTGAAGCGCGACACGCGCCCGCCACGGTCCACGAGGCCTTGCTGGCCGCCGGTCCATGCCGGATGTGACTTCGGATCAATATCAAGGTTCAGGGTATCGCCAGCCTTGCCATAGGTCGAGCGGGTGACAAACTGCGTGCCGTCCGTCATGACAACGGTGATCGGGTGGTATTCAGGGTGAATTCCGGACTTCATGATCTATCTCTTCAAAACAATGCGGCGCCTGGAAGGGAAACGCCGCCGGGTGGCTTGTCGCGCCTTGCGGTCAGTTGGAACCAACTGACCATCAGCATTGCGCGCAGAATCAATATCTCGGCGCAACTTTCCACTCTCAAATCGTTCCGATTTGCTCGTTCGTTGCGCCAGAATTTTGCGGACCTATATAGGAGGCGGAAAGCAACAGCAAGAGGCATCGGCGGGCGCAGATCATGGCTGAAATCCGGGTATTTGAATGAGCAATGTCTATGAACAGGAAGCCAGGCGGCGGGGCAAATCGAGCAACCTCCGTCCCCTGGCCCGCCTGCTGCCCTTTCTGGCCCGCTATAAGGCGCAAGCCGTTGCCGCCATTGTGGCGCTTCTGGTGGCGTCACTTGCCACCCTTGTTGTTCCGATTGCGGTGCGCCGTGTTTTCGACCATGGATTCAGTGACCAAAACGCGGGCCTTATTGACCAGTATTTCGGCGTCATGCTGGCTGTCGTTGCCCTTCTTGCCATTGGCTCATCGGTGCGCTTCTATTTTGTCACCTGGATCGGCGAGCGTGTGGTTGCCGATGTGCGCGACCATCTTTTCCGCCACCTCACGGCATTGACACCGTCATTTTACGAAACCCAGCAAACCGGCGAGGTGATTTCCAGGCTCACCGCCGACACAACCCAGATCAAGAGCGCCTTTTCATCAACCGCATCGATTGCACTGCGCAACCTGGTCATGCTGATTGGTGCGCTGGCCATGATGATCTACACATCGCCCCGGCTCTCTGGCCTTGCCGCACTCGCCATTCCGCTGATTGTGCTGCCACTTGTGATTTATGGCCGAAGGGTCCGGGTCCTTTCCCGCACCGCCCAGGACACACTGGCTGCAAGTGCCGCATTCGCACAAGAGCATCTTGCCGCCATTGCCACCGTGCAATCCAATACCCGGGAAAAGCCGACGGTTGGGTCTTTCACAGCTGCCACGCGCTCTGCGTTTGCAGCTGCGGCTTCACGCACCCTGGCGCGGGCTGTGCTGACCTTCGCCATCATTCTTGTTTCACTGGGCGCGATCGTGGCGCTCCTCTGGTTTGGCGCCCGCGATGTGATGGCGGGAACCATGAGCGGCGGCACCTTGAGCCAATTCGTGCTCTATGCGGTCTTCGCCGCCAGTTCACTGGGCCAGTTGTCGGAGGTTTGGGGTGAGGTGCAACTGGCGGCGGGTGCCGCAGAGCGCATTTCAGAATTGTTGGACGAGCAACCGGCCATTCGTTCGCCGGCCAGTGCGCAGTGGCTGCCGCAACCTGCGAAGGGCATCATCACATTCAGGGACGTTTCGTTCCGCTACCCGGCAAGGCCGGAAACCGATGTCCTGCACAAGGTAAAATTTGTGGCCGAACCCGGCGAGGTCATCGCCATTGTCGGACCTTCAGGTGCTGGCAAGTCCACTATTTTCACGCTGCTGCAACGCTTCCATGATCCGCGATCGGGCATGATCGCCATTGATGGAACCGACATCCGCGACCTTGACCTTGAAAGCCTGCGCGGCACCATCGCCACCGTGCCGCAGGACCCGGTCATCTTTTCCGGCTCGATTGCGGACAACATCCGCTTCGGCAAACCTGCAGCGGCGGAAACCGATGTGGCGGCCGCTGCCAAAGCCGCACGCGCCGATGGCTTTATCCAGGCCCTGCCGCAAGCCTATGGAACGCTGCTCGGTGAACGCGGTGCGACACTCTCCGGCGGCCAGCGGCAGCGCATCGCCATTGCCCGCGCCATCCTGCGCAATGCGCCGATCCTGCTGCTTGACGAGGCCACAAGCGCCCTTGATGCTGAAAGTGAAGCGCTGATCCAGCAGGCATTGCAACACATCACCAAGAACCGCACGACACTGGTGATTGCACACCGCCTTGCCACCGTGCGCAATGCGGACCGCATTCTGGTGCTCGACAAGGGAAGGCTTGTCGCCCAGGGAACTCACGCCGAACTGATGAAAAAGAACGCGCTTTATGCCAGGCTGGCGAAACTGCAATTTACCGGACCGCAAGGGTAAAAAAAGTTTACCGCTCCGTCAGCTTCAGCTCGATCCTGCGATTTTCAGACTTTGCATCTTCGCTGTCGCCTTCGACAAGCGGCTGGAATTCGCCAAAGCCTGCCGCCACCAAGTGCCGGGGTGCCACACCTTGCGACACCAGGAACTTGACCACGTTGATGGCCCGCGCTGATGACAATTCCCAGTTGGACTGGAACAGCGGCGACTGGATGGGGTCACTGTCCGTGTGGCCGTCAACGCGCAGCACCCAGGCAATGTCACCGGGGATTTCACGCTCAAGCTGCCGCAGCGCATCAGCCAGTTTCAGCATCTCGATCTTGCCGGCATCGTTCATGTCGGC
>JANPDD010000196.1:0-11759 GCA_031431295.1 Hyphomicrobiales bacterium
GGAAAAGATCAAACACCAGACACTCAAAACCAGACGCTTGCATCATCGCAGGCAAGCCGCCTAAAATGAAAGCCCAAGATGCGCCAGATCCTCCATTCAATCAGGCCGCACAAAGTCCATATTTATCTGACGACGGACACAGCACCGGCGCGGGTTTTGCCCGCACCCCTGCCGCCCAGCACCAGCCAGTTGCGGAAGTCAGCCTTCCCCGGCGGCAATTGCTGGTCCGGCCTCGCCCAATAGAGCCACTGGTTGTTCAACTCGACCACTTCCGCCCTCTCCAGGCTGCGGGCCAGCCAGTCCGCTGTCGCGGTCCGCTTCGAGGCGTTCAATCTTCTCCGCAAGCTGGCGACGCTGCTCGTCATCAAAATACTTGTGCTCGCGGGTTGCCTGCTTGCGCTTGAGCTTGTCTTTGCGTTCAAGATCGAGAACCTTTTCCAATGTGCGCACCAGAACGCCGACGGATTTGATGCCGCGTTCGTTGCTGAGGGCGTCGACTTCGGTGCCCAGTTCCTTCAATTCCTGTTCCAGTTGCGTCACGCGCTTCTGCAGCATGTCCTTGAGGCGGATGATCGTGTCACGCGTCGAAGGCGGTACATCCTTGATCCCGGCCTTGCGCCCATCCTTGCGCCCATCCTTGCGCATGTTCTTGCGGCGGGTTTTCGCATTCACGGCACCGCGCAGTTTCCAGCCCAGCTTCAGGGCTCTCAGGGAGAGTGCAAACCGCGTCATTCCAATGGACGCCGCGATGTCGTGCACGGTTTCCGCGCTGCCTTCATAGCGCGCGCGGACGTCAGTCCATGCCGGGTCATCCGGCGGCGGTGTCGCCGTGGTTGTCATCGTTTGCCTCTTGGGTTGAATTGATTGCAGGCCGCCCCACCCGCCAACTTCATGCCGGCGACAGGAGGGGTGGCGAAAGACATGTGAATGGTTGTTGGGGAACCCGGTTGGCCGGACACTTGCGCCCTGACCCACTTCTGGAATGTACCGGGATAGAGCACAAACACCGCGCGCTGTCAAGCATTATTTTCCTGCCACAGGTTTTTTCTTTTTGGCCGTGCCGAAGCCTTGCCCACAAGTTATTGTGAATCCATGGACATCCGGCAATTGCAATATCTCGCAGCGCTGGCCCGCGAAAAGCATTTCACCCGTGCGGCCCAGGCCTGCGGCATCACCCAGCCCACGCTTTCGGGGCGCATCCGGCAATTGGAGCAGGAGCTTGGTGTGCCACTTCTGGAGCGCGGCCAGCGCTACATCGGCCTTACCGCCGAGGGGACGCGGGTTCTCAAATGGGCGCATCTCATTCTCGACAACTGGCAATCACTGCAATCGGAGCTTCAGCAGATCAGGAACAAGAAGGGCGAGCTCGTGGGCCGTCTGGTTCTTGGAGTCATCCCGTCGGCGCTGCCCAAGGCCTCGACGCTCACCCGGGCGCTGAACGCCGCGCACCCGGCGGTTGATTTCACCATCCTGTCGCATTCGTCGGAGGAAATCATCCGTGCACTGAATGATTACGCAATCGACGCCGGCATCACCTATCTTGACAATGAGCCGGTCGAGGGCCTGATGCAGGCCGAGCTGTACCGCGAGGACTATTGCCTGTTCGTGGCCGCGACCCATGAATTCGCAAACCGCCAGTCAGTCACCTGGTTTGAGGCGGCACAACAGCCTTTGTGCCTGCTCACCCCCAACATGCAGAACCGGCGCATCATCGACCGGGCCTTTGCCGCCGCCAAAGTCCATCCCACGGCCCGCCTTGAGACCAATTCGATCATGAACCTCATCTCATCGGTGCGCAGCATGAACCTGTGTTCGATCATGCCCGAATATTTCCGCAATGCCCTCGGCGCACTGGAGGGCGTCGTTGCCATTCCACTGTGCGAACCCGTGGTCAGCCACAAGGTCGGCCTCGTCGCCATTGACCGCGAGCCGATGTCGCCGCTGATTGCTGCCCTCTTTGCGGCGGCACGATCGATCAAGCCCGCTTAGCGCACCGTGCCGTCAGTTGGAATCAACTGACGAAAAGCATTGCGCGCCAAAGCAATATCTTAGCGCAACTTTCCTCTCTCAAATCGCGTCACCCCGGCGAAGGCCGGGGCGATTTGATCGTCCGTTGCGCTAGTAGATCTTGTCGATCGGCAGCCCCAATGCCATGGAGCCCGCGTATTCCGCCTGTTGCCCTGGCTGCATGGGATGGTAGCGGGCACCCTGAATGTCGCGGAAGCAGCGCTCAAGGCCTTGCGCCCGGTAGAAGCCAGCGCCACCCGCCGCTTCCATGGCGAGTTCAACGGCGCGGATGGCGTGCGCCGCAACCAGCCTTCGGCCCATCATCGCGTCGTTGACACTTTCGGCCCCTGGCGTGTTGCGCGCCGCAACGCTCACCATGTACGCGTGGGCGATCCGCGCCCCGCATAATTCCGAATCCATCTGGCCCACAAGCTGGGTGATGTGGTGGTCCCTCCGGCGCTTCTTCGCCAAGCCCACGGCAAGGTCGCGGGCGCTTTCGGCAACACCAAGATAGACGCTGTAGATCAGCGGCAGTGCCGTTGTTCCGATGATCTGGAACAGCGGATGCCACTCGCCCGCCTTGCGCTTCAGCGCCACGGCGGCTTCCGGCACCACATGGCCCTCGATGATGAAATCATCCGAACCCGTGCCGCGCATGCCAAGGGTTTTCCAGACGTGGTCAATGCGCACATTGGGCGAGTTCATCGGGATGCCGAAATGCAGTGCCATCGGCGGCTCGCCCGGCTCCTCGAGAACGGCGGTTGTCATAAACAAGTTTCCCGCCGGCGAGCCCGAGGAAAAAATCTTGCGGGCGGTAATCTTGTATCCGCCTTCGACGCGTTCGGCCTTGCCCGAACCTGCCACCCAGTCGGAGCCGCCGCTGGTCGAGAGAAACAGTTTTTCAGCAGCGATGCGTTTCAAGAGCGGCTCCACCGCAGCCACCTTCTGGTGGGTCCAGCGCCAGGAGGGAACCGCCACAAGGTGCGTATGCATGGCGAAGGCCAAAGCCGTTGAACTGCAATGGTGCGCCAGAACGCGCAGCATCTCGGCCAGCTCCGCAATGCTGGCCCCGCCGCCGCCCAGTTCAGTGGGCACTCCGGCTTCGACCAGACCAGAGGTTTTGAGTGCGGCATAATTTTCGGCAACGAAGCCATCGGTTTCATCGGCAACTGCGGCGCGGGCGGCAAAATCCTTGCCCAGCGCCCCGGCAATCGATGCGAAGTCGGGGGTATCCGGTTTCAGTTTGGCGGTGGTGCTCATGGTGCATTCCTTTTTTCCGGCTGAATCAATCATGCGTCGGATTGCAAACCTGCACCAGTCCTGAAACTGTACTGTCAGACCCCAGGCTTTGATGTTACGTTCCTGAACAGAAGCGCCAATGGAGGATGAAATGCCCGAACCCGGAAGTTACGGCCAATTCTGCCCGGTTGCCATGGCGGCAGAGATATTCTGCTCGCGCTGGACGGCGCTGATCCTGCGTGAATTCATCGCCGGAACCCGGCGCTTCAACGACCTGCGGCGCGGCGTGCCACGCATGTCACCATCGCTCCTGTCCAAGCGCCTGGTGGAACTGCGCGAAGCCGGGATCATCGAAGAGGTTCAGTCGGCACATGGAACCAAAGAGTATCAACTGACCACGGCGGGGGAAGACTTGAAGCCCATCGTCATGGCGCTCGGAATCTGGGGCCAGCGCTGGATTGACTCAAAGCTGTCGCTCAAAAACCTCGATTCCTCGCTGTTGATGTGGGACATGCGGCGCTGGCTTGACCCCAAACCATTGCCAGAACGGCGCTGCGTGATTGCCTTCAAATACCCGGAGATCGAGCGGAACCGCCAGAACTGGTGGCTGGTCATCGAGGCCAACGGCAAGGTTGACCTGTGCAATTCCGATCCGGGTTTTGACGTTGACCTGTTCGTCACCGGGTCCTTGCGCGCCATGACGGCGGTGTGGATGGGTGTCACCACCGTCAAAAAAGAAGTCGATGCCGGCGATCTGGACATTCACGGCGACCCGGCCATTGCCAATGCCATGCAACACTGGCTGGGCCTCAGCCCCTTTGCCAAGGAGAAGAGCCGGCTGGCAGCTTGATCGGTACTGCCTATGAAGCCATAGAGCAGCCCAATTGGCGGACTGCGCCCATGTCAGCTATGCTCGCCCATGGCCCAAAAAACGACGATCATCAATTTTGCTGGCAAGGCGGCTGATCCCGCCCAAGATTCGTCCTTGGCCATTTGCGAAGCGCATGGAAACCGCCCGGATGGACTCATCGAAATTCTTCACGACCTGCAACACAAGGTCGGCCATGTGCCGGAGACCTCGCTGCCCGTCATCGCCAAGGCGCTGAATATTTCGCGGGCCGAAGTTCATGGCGTCGTCACTTTCTACCACGATTTTCACACCAAGCCGCAGACGAAGCATGTGATCAAGATTTGCCGCGCCGAAGCCTGCCAGGCCATGGGTTCGCGGGCGCTGGTGGAACTCGCCGAAAAACTCACCAAGGGCAAGAAAGTCACACTGGAGGCCACCTATTGCCTTGGCCTGTGCGCCTCATCGCCTGCCATCATGGTGAATGAAAGACCTGTGGCGCGGGTCGATGCCAAAAAGTTTAAAGCCGTTCTGGCGGAGTTGGTGTGATGGTCAGGATTTACGTTCCCCGCGATTCCTCAGCCAAAGCCGTCGGTGCTGATGAAGTGGCAGCGGCCGTCGCCAGGGTAGCCAAGGCGAATACGATCAGTATACAGATCATTCGCAACTCGTCGCGCGGCATGGCGTGGCGGGAAACTTTTGTCGAAGTGGATACGCCCAAGGGCCGCGTTGGCTATGGCCCCGTTGAAGTCAAGGATGTGAAAGGGCTTTTCGCTGCCGGATTCCACGAGGGCAAGAAACACAAACTCTCACATGGCCTCGTCGAAGCCTTGCCCTATCTTAAGAACCAAGAACGCCTCACCTTCTCTCGCGCTGGCATCACTGATCCACTCTCGCTTCAAGACTATCAGGCCCATGGTGGTTTTGAAGGCCTCAAGAAGGCCCTTGGCCTTTCGGGTGCCGCCATTGTCGCGGAAGTAACAGAATCCGGATTGCGCGGTCGCGGCGGTGCAGGCTTTCCCACTGGCATCAAGTGGAAAACCGTACTCGATGCGAAAGCGGATCAGAAATATGTTTGCTGCAACGCCGATGAAGGCGACAGCGGCACCTTCGCCGACCGCATGGTGATGGAGGGTGATCCCTTCATGCTCATCGAAGGCATGACCATAGCGGGAATTGCTGTCGGAGCCACCAAGGGTCTCATCTACATCCGCTCGGAATATCCGGACGCGATTGAAGTAATGAAGGAGGCGATCAGCATCGCCGCCGCTGCCAACTGGCTCGGCACAAATATTCAGCACACGGACAAATCCTTCAGTCTCGAAGTCCGGCGCGGTGCTGGCGCTTATATCTGCGGAGAGGAAACCGCGATGCTGGAATCCCTTGAAGGGAAACGCGGCATGGTCCGCGCCAAACCGCCGATCCCCGCGCTGCAAGGCCTCTTCGGCAAGCCGACCATCATCAACAATGTTCTCTCCTTCGCCGCCGTTCCCTTCATCCTCGCCAAGGGCGGAACCGCTTACAAGAATTACGGCATGGGTCGTTCGCGCGGCACGCTCCCCTTCCAGCTTGCAGGCAACATCAAACGTGGCGGCCTTGTGGAAAAAGCCTTCGGCGTCACCCTCGGCCAGCTCATCAATGATTTTGGCGGCGGAACTTTTTCCGGCAAAAAAATCCGCGCCGTGCAGGTGGGTGGTCCGCTCGGCTCCTATGTGCCCGCATTGCAACTCGACATGCCCATGGACTACGAAACCTTTGCGGCAAATGGTGCCATGGTTGGCCACGGTGGCTTGGTTGTGTTTGACACATCGGTTGATATGGCGGCGCAGGCCCGCTTCGCCATGGAGTTCTGTGCGATTGAATCCTGTGGCAAGTGCACCCCTTGCCGCATCGGCTCGACGCGTGGTGCCGAGACCATCGACAAGATCGTTGCGGGCGAAAACCGCGCCGCCAATCTCGAACTGCTGGAGGACCTGTGCCAGACCATGACCGACGGATCGCTCTGCGCCATGGGCGGTCTGACGCCGATGCCGGTGATGAGTGCGGTCAAATATTTCCCGGAGGATTTCGGGATGAAGAAACACAAAATGAAACAGGCTGCGGAATAGGAGCCACACCATGCTGATCAAGGAAACAGACTTCGGCACGGCCAAATCAAAATCAGAGACCATGGTCACGCTTGAAATCGATGGTCTTGAGGTCACGGTACCCGAAGGCACGTCGATCATGCGCGCGGCCATGGAGCTTGGCACCAAAATCCCGAAACTCTGTGCCACCGATTCTGTCAACGCCTTTGGCTCCTGCCGCCTCTGCCTCGTGGAGATCGATGGCCGCAAGGGGACGCCAGCGTCCTGCACCACCCCTGTCGCGCCCGGCATAAAGGTCCACACCGAAACGGACCGTCTCAACAAACTCCGCAAGGGCGTGATGGAGCTTTACATCTCCGACCATCCTCTCGACTGTCTCACCTGTGCCGCCAATGGTGATTGCGAGTTGCAGGACATGGCGGGAGCCGTGGGCTTGCGCGATGTGCGCTATGGCTATGCCGGCGACAACCATGTGTTCGCAGCCCGTGCAGGCGGCGAAGAAAATTTCCGCTTCAAGGAAAAGGACGAGAGCAATCCCTATTTCACCTTCGATCCGGCGAAGTGCATCGTTTGCTCGCGCTGTGTTCGCGCCTGCGAAGAAGTGCAAGGCACATTCGCCCTCACCATTGATGGCCGAGGCTTCGCCTCCCATGTGTCCGCTGGCATGGATGAAGGCTTCCTCAATTCCGAATGCGTCTCCTGCGGGGCCTGCGTGCAAGCCTGCCCCACAGCCACGCTCACCGAGAAATCAGTGATCCAAAAGGGACAAGCCGAACACTCGGTCGTCACCACTTGCGCCTATTGCGGCGTTGGCTGTTCCTTCAAGGCAGAGATGAAGGGTGATGATGTGGTGCGCATGGTGCCTTACAAGGATGGCGGTGCCAATGAAGGTCATTCCTGCGTCAAGGGCCGCTTTGCCTGGGGCTATGCCACCCATCAGGACCGTATCACGGCGCCCATGATCCGTGAACGGATCACTGATCCGTGGAAGGAAGTGACATGGGACGAAGCCATCGCGTACACAGCCGCCCGCTTCAAGGACATCCAGAAGAACCATGGCCGCGCCTCCATCGGCGGCATCACCTCGTCGCGCTGCACCAACGAAGAAGTCTATGTGGTGCAGAAGATGGTCCGTGCGGCATTCCACAACAACAATGTGGATACTTGCGCGCGCGTCTGCCATTCGCCCACCGGCTATGGCCTGTCAAAAACTTTTGGCACTTCAGCAGGCACCCAGGATTTCCGCTCGGTCGATGACTCCGATGTCATCATGGTGATTGGTGCCAATCCGACCGACGGCCACCCGGTCTTTGCCTCGCGCATGAAGAAGCGCCTGCGCCAGGGTGCCAAGCTCATCGTGGTGGACCCCCGCAAGACGGATTCGGTGCGCAGTCCCCACGTCTTGGCCGCCTTCCATTTGCCGCTGATGCCCGGCACCAATGTGGCGATCATCAATGCCATTGCCCACACCATCGTCACCGAGAACCTCGAGGACAAAGCCTTCATCGCCGAGCGCTGCGATCCGAAGGAGTTTGCCCACTGGACGGATTTCATCCGTGAACAGAGGAACTCGCCGGAGGTTCTGGGTCCAGCCGCAGGCGTTGATCCCGCCGCTATCCGCGCCGCCGCACGGCTCTATGCCACCGGCGGCAATGCGGCGATCTACTATGGCCTTGGCGTCACCGAGCATTCGCAAGGTTCCACCATGGTCATGGGCATGGCCAACCTCGCCATGCTCACCGGCAACATTGGTCGGCGCGGCGTGGGGGTAAATCCCTTGCGGGGCCAGAACAACGTGCAGGGCGCTTGTGACATGGGTTCCTTCACGCATTAGCTTCCCGGCTATCGCCACTTCAGCGACGATACCGTCCGCCAGATTTTTGAGACGGTGTGGCAGGCCCCGCTCGATTCCGAACCCGGGCTTCGCATTCCCAACATGCTGAACGCCGCTGTTGAAGGTTCTTTCAAGGGCATCTTCATTCAGGGTGAAGACATCGCCCAGTCTGATCCCAACACCAAGCACGTGACGGAAGCACTCGAGAACATGGAATGCGTTGTGGTGCAGGATCTGTTCCTCAACGAAACCGCCGCCTTCGCCCATGTGTTTTTTCCCGGCACGTCCTTCCTCGAAAAAGACGGAACCTTCACCAATGCCGAGCGCCGCATCAACCGCGTGCGCCAGGTGAAGAAGCCGATGCAGGGCAAGGATGAGTGGCAGGTGGTGTGCGAGTTGGCGCAGACCATGGGCTATGACATGCACTATGCCAACGCGGCAGAGATCATGGACGAGATCGCCCGCGTCACGCCAACGTTCAAGGGCGTGTCCTTCGCGCGCCTTGATGAAGTTGGTTCGTTGCAGTGGCCGGTCAATGATGCGGCTCCTGACGGCACACCGATCATGCATATCGGAAAGTTCGTGCGCGGCCTCGGCCGCTTTATGATTACCGACTATGTGCCGACCAACGAACGGACCAACCGCGAGTATCCGCTGATCCTCACCACGGGCCGCATTCTTTCGCAGTATAATGTGGGGGCGCAGACAAGGCGCACGGAAAACGTGACCTGGCACAAGGAGGACGTGCTCGAAATCCATCCCCACGACGCGGAGGTGCGTGGCGTCCGGCACGGGCAAATGGTTTCGATTGCCTCGCGCATGGGCGCCACCTCCCTGCGCGCCGATGTGACGGAGAAAATTCCGCAAGGCGTTGTCTACACAACATTCCACCATCCGGTGTCTGGCGCCAACGTCATCACCACCGAATTCTCGGATTGGGCAACCAACTGCCCTGAGTACAAGGTGACGGCCGTGCAGGTTACCTTGTCGAACCGCCAGAGCGAGTGGCAGGATGAATGGGAGACGCGTGAGCGCGAGAACAAGCGCGTGGCGGCGGAGTGATGCGAGGGACCCCCTCCCCCTTCGGGACCTCCCCCAACAAGTTGGGGGAGGGTAAATGTTTTTCGCGCTCCCACAACTTGTTGGGGGAGCTGTCGGAAGGACTGAGGGGGTCAGCGAGCATCCATGTCACTGGCATACTCAACGGCATCACGACCTCCTGGTCCCTCCCCGAAGAAGTTCCCATCGCCATCCATATCAACTCCGCTCCCTATGCTGTCATGATGGGCACGCCTGCCGACTTGGAGGATTTCGCCACAGGCTTTGCCCTGTCGGAAGGGCTGGTGAAACACGGCTCACATATCCGCGGTGTTCTTGCCCTGCCATCCGGCGACGGCTTCACTGTCGATGTTTCGGTTGATGAAGGAAATATCATCCGTGAACGGATGGTTTCCCGCAGCATGGAGGGCCGCGTGGGCTGCGGCCTCTGCGGCATTGAAGAGATGGCCGACGCCATTCGCATGCCGAAGTCAAGGCTCAACGCCCCCGCCCTGTCAGCGGCTGCCATTGCGCGGGCCTTTGAGGCACTGCCGCAACACCAACCCATGAATGCCGTCAACCGCACGGTTCATGTCGCAGCGTGGTGTTCCGTGGACGGAACACTTCTGTTGGCCCGCGAGGATGTGGGCCGCCACAACGCGCTCGACAAACTGATCGGTGCCATGGCCCGGCAGAACATCCGTCCTGATGGCTTCGTCTTGATGTCATCGCGGTGTTCGTTCGAGCTGGTGCAGAAATGCGCCATCGCCGGCATTGGCGCCCTTGCCACGGTGTCTGCGCCCACGGCACTGGCCTACAAACTTGCAAAGCAGGCAGGCCTCAGGCTTGCCGCCCTCTCAAGACAGGGCGTCATGATGTTTGATGGAGACGAGTGATGGAAATCCGCGACACGGTGCGCATGGCCAACCAGATCGGCGATTTCTTCAGGTCCTATGGCAAGGATGAAGCCATGGAAGGCATCGCCGAACACATCAACAAGTTCTGGGAACCGCGCATGCGCAAGCAGTTCTTTGCCCACTTGGACAAGGGTGGCGAGGGCTTCAGCGACCTGGTGAAAGCTGCCGCCGGCACCATCAAACGCCCCAAGGTGGATGCCGCATGACCTGTCACGTCTTTTGGATTTCTTCGGCCACCAGTTTCTGCAGCTCCCAGAGATTGCGGTCTGAAATGCCGAGCTGCTCAAGGTGATGGACAGTGTTGTAGAGATATTCAGCGCCTGAGCCAACGTGGCCCGCGGCATGGGCCAGAATTCTTGCCACCTCTGGAAGCGGCAGCCGGGCCATGCGGTACGGACTGGCCGTGCGGACAGTAAAGGCGATGGCGGGAATGCGCGCGCCATCACAGGCGACACCGACGACCATCGGCATGTTGTTCGGCGGTTTGTAACTCATTTCCCGTTTCAGCAGCCTCAGCATCTGTTCCGGCTTTTCGGCATCCGGCAAGGTATAGAGCACGCCGTGACAGCTGCCGCCGCGATCCAGCGCCATCATCAGGCCCGGCCTCGCGCGGGTGCCGCGCCAGCGGTCAACGCGCATGCAGAAACTCCGGTGCCAGCCCGACAGCGTGGCGCGTTGCTGGCTCACATGCTCAAATTCAGGTTTCCAGATCAGCGAGCCATAGGCGAAGATCCGCAAAGGTTCGCTGCCCAGCTTCTCCAGCAGGTTCCGGGCAATCTCCTCATAGTCTTCCGGTGTCAACAGCACCATGTGGTCTGGTGCCCCTTCATCCGGTTCAAGCCTGTTCACCTTGGCCACAAGCCCAGGGGTCAGTTCCATTTTGCGCATGGCCATCCCCTCCCCTATGTTTTGGCCTGCACCATCAAAACAAAGGGGTCCTCAGTGGCACGCCGCAAAAGCCCCAGATATTTCTGATAGCTCGCTGAGGCCTGGTCGATCCGGCCGTAGTTGATGTCCTGTCCCAGTGATTGCACAGGCACCAGAACAATGGGCGTGGAGACCGGTGTCAGCTGCGTGCCGCGGCCCAATTGCAGCGTGGTCAGCAGGCCATACATTTCGCCAGTGATCATCGGCCGGGACAGGATGGCGATGCGATACTGGCCATGGCGGTTGGTGACGAGATAGATGTAGCCCGACTGGTGCGGAACACTCACCGCGCCGTCATGCTTGAAATCGGCATCGATACGCTCGGATTCGCGATAGGCCAGATGTGACAGGGTCGAGTCCCAATGAATTTCAGTGAGGTAGGTGTAAAGTGCTGCGGGATCGCTGAATGAGGCACGAATGGTCAGATACTTGCCTTCGAGCCACTGCACGGCGGGCCTTGCGTAGGAGCCCAGCGAGTCCGGCGCCAGGCTCGCTTCAGGGGCCGACCGGGAGCGGGACCTCCGCAGGGTCAGGGACAGTGCCTCCTCCAGGCGCACAACCGTTGCCAGGGTGAAGGACCTTTGGCCGGAGAGCGCCTTCTCCAGGGTGGACAGTGACAGCTTGGCCTTGTCCGCCAGGTGCTGGCGGGTCAGGCGGCGCTTGGCCAGTTCCTCGCGGATCAAGCCACTGATCGCCCTGTTCTCCTCAGCTGAAAGATCTTCGTCCGACATTCAATCACCGTCCCCGCACGTTTCCGCCACGGCACGCACAATTCCACAATCCCCCGCACAGGTCCAGAAACTCCCGGCAATTTCCGGCGGAACAAAGACGGAGTTCACGTTGGCGGCGCAGTCGCGGTGGGC
>JANPDD010000197.1:0-5526 GCA_031431295.1 Hyphomicrobiales bacterium
TCAGAAACATCAATTGACCGCAGCAACGATGCTCGTAAATTCAATCATTTAGCGCAACTTTCCTCTCTCAAATCGTTCCGATTTGATCGTCCGTTGCGCCAGACAAACGAGCAGAGCTTACGCCGCTGCCCTGAGGCTGGCGGGCCGTTGGCGGTAGCTCAGGGCCTCGGCGAGATGGATGCGTGAGACGGTTTCACGGCCATCAAGATCGGCGATGGTACGGGCGACGCGCAGCACCCGGTGATAACCCCGTGCCGAAAGCTGCATGGCGTCAGCCGCCTCGCGGACAAGGCTTGTTCCCGCCGCATCAAGTTTCACAATTTCTTCCAACAGATTGCCGTCGGCTTCGGCATTGGTGCGCAACTGCGGGCGGCCCAGGGCCTGGAAACGGCTGGCCTGCCGGGCCCGGGCGGCGGCAACGCGAAAGGCCACATCGGCACTTTTTTCCTTGGGCGGCGGAAGCGTGAGATCGGATGCCTTCACGGCCTGCAACTCGATCTGGATATCCATGCGGTCAAGCAAGGGACCCGAAATCCGCCCCTGATAATCCGCCGCACAACGCGGACCCTGGCGACAGTGATGGCCGGGTTCACCCGCAAGCCCGCATTTGCAGACGCGCGTTGCCTTTTTGCCATTCGGACCTAAACTATTGAAATCATTGAAACCATGGCCCTGGGTGTTACTGCCGAGGACCTTGGGCGAGCACCTCAAAAAACGGAGGATGGAAACAGGCCTTCTCCAACGCGATCTTCGAAAACGGTTTGGTTTGGAGAAGGAAACCTACGCCAACTGGGAAAAGGATCGCTGTTCCCCCGCTATGAAGCACTGGCCGGGCATCATCGCGTTCCTGGGATATGATCCCAACCCTGAACCCGAGACGCTTGGCGAAAGGTTGCTGGCTCACCGTCGCAGGCATGGGTTGAGTCGGCTGGCATTGGCCCTGCAGCTCGGCATTGATGAGACCACACTTTGGCGCTGGGAGACCGACCAACGACGGCCCGAGCGCGAGGAAAAAGGCGTCCCCGGCACCCCCGGCGATATCGTCGGCCGCCCGCTTGATCTCAAATCGCTGGCGGGCAATGGCTGAGGACAGAAAATGCGGGCCGGAGTTGGCCCGCATTCGTCAGGTCGATCTTGGCGTTGAGCGTCACTAGCCGTTTAGGCACTTCTTCAGCTTCTTGCGCTGCCTCTTCAGGGTGCTTTCCTTCCCTTTGATTGCGTCATCAAGCTTCGCGATGGCGTCCGCCGCATAGCCGACATCGGCCTTTGTGCTGACGCGCTTCTTTTCCGAGAAATCCCCCAGCATCTGGTCGAGGCGGGATTTCATCTGCTCCAGGCGGCGTTCGCCTTTCGCGATCGCGTCCCTCAGTTTGTCGCAATTCCTCTTCTTGCCGGCGCCAGGCTTTGGCTTTGCTGCGGCATCAATCACGATCATGCCGGCTCTGAGCATGTCAAACTTCAGATCCAAACCGGGCAGGCCGCCCAGGCGGCCGTTGCGGTCCCTCTGCCAATCATAGGGGCCTTCTTCCGAATTTTGTGCGCCGGGCATGCCGCCATGCGGCAGGCCGCAATCCGCCGAAGCGGAGCCTGCGGAAAGGGCTGCAAGGCTGAAGGCCAGGGCAGCGGCGGCGAGGGTTGATTTGAGGATGCTGTTCATTTGATCTCTCCATTTGCTTGCAGCGCCGGGTGATCCGGCCACCTGGACATTGGTTGCCGCGGAAGGCCGAAAGGTTCACGGAGCATTCACCCGCTGCTGGCACGCGCCCCAAATTTGCAAAACCATGAATTCGGCGTAGTGTTTGAACCTAGTGAACTGTCTGCGACACTCATGCCTGAACGCGGGCGATCAGCCGCTCCGTAATTTGTCTGGAGAGGAACCGCCAAATGAACAGAATTTCACTTATTTCCCTTGCCGCCTGCGCCCACATGCTTTCCGCCCTGCCCGCCGGCGCTGAAGACAAATGCGGCCAGGTGCGTGGCGGCCAATACGCCGAGGAGCAGGTTTGCGTGAATGTGCTTACCCTTCCCAATGGCAAGCCCGCCCCCGCCACGATGCTGGACGCGGTTCCTGAAACTTACCCTTGGCTTTTCCTGTTCAGGGAAGGCGGGCCAGCGCCCCGGCAGACCATAAGAATAAAGGACGCTGCCGATGGCTTCTCTACTCTGCAATTCATCAATGGCTGGGCGAATTACGACACCAGCGGATCAGAAGCTTCGCAGTTCCAGAAATTCAGCCGGGTGAAGGATATCCTGATCGAGACCAGCAGCGGCCACAGCGTACCCCATACGCTGAGCGATACGGAAGAGACGCAGTTCGTCACCCTGCCGGAGCCCATGGCCAAGGATGAAGTCAGCGTCCAGGTCCTCTCGGTCTATCATGGCACCAGCGGCGTTGTCGCGCTGCGCTGGTTCTCCGTCGTCTGGGAGGAAGGGCTATGAAAATGCGCGCGCCCCTGATCGCCTTGCTGCTGGCACCGCTCTGGGCCGCACCTTCCGGCGCGCAGGAAGCCCCTGTGGATATTCAGGTGACGGGTGCCGACATCCTCCGGACCTGCCGGGAAATTCACCGTGCCCCGCAGGCCCAGGACCCGGACGTGGTGGTGACTCCCCATGGCATCACTTTCAATTGCCGACTTGTCAACGCCAATGGCTCGACAGTGGCCCAGGTCTCGCCGGAAGAGGTCTGCGAACGACTGACCGGCAGCCGGGAATGGTATCGTGGCGCGGGCACACAAATCATGTGCGATGCCAGCGGCGAGAAAACCCCGCTGGTGCCTGTGCCCTGCCCGCAGCCGACCGATGAGCAAATCTTATCTGAGGACGTCACGCGTGCCTGCCAAAAAGTCCATGGAACCGGCAACGCTTCCGCTGAGCCGCTGCGCATGTCGGTCAATGGCCCCGAATTCAATTGCAGGCTGGTCAACAGTGCCGGATTTACGATAGCCGGTGTTTCCCCGGAACAGGTTTGCGAAGTAAAGACAGGACGCAAGCAGTGGTGCTACACGGAAACATCCAGCTATTGCCGCGGGGCAGACTATGTGGAGCCCGTCAATCCCAACCCGGGGCCCAATCCTGTGGTGATACCCGGTCCGAAGCCCCGCCAAGAAACGAATCCGGGCGGCGAGGAAAACAATACCGAGGCCCCGCAGCAAGAGGAGATTGAATTCTGCAAGCCCACGCGTCCCGGCGGAGACGTGCCCGTGCGCATCAAGGCTGTGCGCATACCCAAGCCGGGGTATGGGTTCGATCACACTCCCGAACTCGTCGCTTGCGCTGACGGCCCTGCCATGCCGCCAGAGGAGTTGTGCCAGACGATCACCGGAAACAAACAGTGGTATCTCTCCGCCAACGGTTTTAAGGAACCGAAAGGCACCGGACCCAACTATGCTTGGCCCAATTTCATCGCGGTGTGCCGGGGTTCCGGCCCGCGCGAACGGCTGGCTTTCGCCAATCATCAAATCGCCTGCGAAGCTCGCGGCTGGCAATGGGCCCTCGTTAACTTCGAAAGAAAACCTCTTTGCGGCGATTCGAATTGGGGCAACCGTCTGCTGGCCAAAGACAATTACCCGCCCATCGCCATGGCCGACGTTTGTAACGAGCAATATGGCACCAGTGCTTACAAGACCATAGGCTCAACTCACTGGTGCCTGCCATGAACCTTTTCCGCCCCCGTCGACACCAATGTTCATGCCGCCGCTTCAAAGCCGGAGCAACGGCCCATTTCCACACACAGCAAAGGAGACAATCATGAAAACCAGACTTGCCTTGCTCACCGGCGCGCTGCTGCTTTCGGCATCCACGCTCGCCTCGCACGCGGAAGACAGCGGATCGAATGTGCTGTTCATCTTCGATTCGTCAGGCTCGATGAAAAAACAGATTGAAAGCGGTGAAAGCCGCTCGGACGCCGCCAAGCGCGCCATGGTGGCGGCCTTGAGCGAGATGCCGCAAGGCGCCAACCTCGGCCTCCTGATGTATGGCCACCGCCGCGCCAAGGATTGCACTGACATTGAGATGATCTCGCCCATCGGCACCGCTGATGGTGCCGCCATCGCGGGCGCAATATCGAACAGCCAGCCCAAGGGCGAGACGCCCATCGCCGCGTCTCTGGAACGCGCCGCCAAAAGTTTCGCGCCTATGGCCGGCCAGTCCAACAGCATCGTGCTGGTCACCGACGGCATTGAAGAATGCGGCGGTGACCCTTGCGCCGCCGCGCGCGCCATCCGCGAGGCAGGCCTCGGCCTCAAGGCCCATGTCGTCGGCTTCACCCTCAACCAGCAGCAGCGCCAGACCCTGCAATGCGTGGCGGATGAGACCGGCGGAAAGTATTTTGACGCCCAGGATGCAATTGGATTGACGAAGGCGCTAGCCCAGGTGAGCGTCACCGTTCGGCCGCAGCAACCAAAGGACGAGCCAACTCCCGATCTGCTCGCTCCCGCAGGCGGCGGCATGCTGGTCGCGGCGCCGAATGATGAATGGACCAAACTGAATGACGGCCTTCCCGACCGCGCGACGACCTACGGGGGTTCCGGCGTATGGGCATTCCGGGATGGAAAACCCGCTACGTTCCACCAATTTGAAATGCTGATCCCGAAGGCCGATCAATACAATGTGCGCGAGTTCGAGCTTCATGCCGGCAATGATGGGCCTGGCGGTGCATTCACCAAGATCGGGACCTTCGAGGCGCAGAATCTGAAGATGATGCAGTCCCCGTACCAAGCTTTTGAGTTCCCGCCGGTCACAGCGAAGTTTTTCAAGGTGGTGTTCAAGACCGATTGGGGCGGGGGCTATATCGCGGCCTACGACCTGAAGCTGATCGGCAGCGTCACAGAGGCAGCCGTCGATGTGACGCCGCGGCCGATGCAAACCTCCGTTGCCATTGATCTCATTTCACCGGAGAATGGCGGGGCTTTGATCGCAGCTCCGAATGACAAGTGGATTGTGCTCACTGACGGAGAGGCCAAGAGGGAAGCAGTCTATGCCGGTGCCAGCGTATATGGCTTCAAGGACGGCAAGCCCGCGACCTTCTCGCAGTTCAGCTTCCTGATTGACGAAGCCAATCAATACAACGCCAAAGAGATCGAGTTGTTCGCAGGCAATGATGGGCCTGGCGGCGAATTCAAGTCTATTGGCAAGTTCACTACGCAGAATACCAAACTGTTCCCATCACCCTACCAGGTGTTTTCGTTCGCGCCGGTCACAGCCAAGTTTGTGAGGATTGCTCTGCTGAAGGATTGGGGCGGTGATTACATCTCCGCCCTCGACATGAAGCTGTTTGGAGTGCCTGGTCAGGCGGAATCGGGCGAGTCCGTTGAACCAACGCCAACTGTCGTCAGAAGCGCTGTCGACGTGTTGTCTCACGAGAATGGCGGGGCGCTGGTAGCTGCGCCCAATGATGAATGGCTGAAGCTCAATGACGGCATGGATGAGCGCGCCACCACCTATGGCGGTGAAGGCATCTGGTCGTTCGGCGGCAAGAACGCCACATTCAGCCGCTTCGAGATGCTGATCCCCGGCAGGGACCAGTAC
>JANPDD010000198.1:0-2395 GCA_031431295.1 Hyphomicrobiales bacterium
ATGGTGCGGATGCCCGGTTTCATTGCGTCGCGGCCCATGATCAGCGTCTTGTTCCACTTGTAGATGCCGCTGTTGGAATGCAGCGCGCCGCCGCCCTCGTGGGCCCAGGCTCCGGTGACGGCGGGAACGCTGGTCACGGCATGCATGTTGGCGGAGCCATTGCGCGAGCGCGTGAAACCATAGCCGATCCGGAAGAATGTGCGCTTGGTCGTGCCGATCAATGCCGCCAATTCCTCAATCTGTTCGACCGAGAGGCCCGTGATCCCTGCCGCCCATTGGGGTGTGCGGGTCTGGAGATGGTCGCGCAGGCCCCGTGGATCGTCTGTGTATTTTTCGAGATAATTCCAGTCAGCATGATTGTCGCGGAACAGAATGTGCATCACCGCGCAGGCCAATGCACCGTCCGTGCCCGGACGGAGGATGTAGCCGTGGTCAGCCTGTTTCATGGTGCCGGTTTCGTAGACATCAACGACCACGAGTTTGGCGTTGCGGTTTTTCCGCGCCAGACCAATGTGGGTCATGACGTTGACCTGCGTGTTCACTGGATTGCCGCCCCAAACGACAATGAGATCGGACTTCTGCATTTCGCGCGGATCAACACCGCGCACCGCACCTGTGCCTGCTGCATATCCGGGCCAGCTCAACGCAATGCAGAATGTGCCATACATGCGGGAATAGCTTTTGGCGTGGGTCAGGCGGTCAATGCCGTCACGCATGACAAGGCCCATGGTGCCTGCATACCAATAGGGCCAGATCGCTTCGCTGCCATGGGCCTTCTCGATGGCGTTGAACCGGCTTGCCGTCTCGGCCATGGCCTCGTCCCAGGTGATGCGCTCGAACCTGCCCTCGCCTTTTTTTCCCACGCGCTTCAACGGGTGAATAAGCCTGTCCGGGTGGTGGATGCGTTCGGCATAGCGCGCCACTTTTTCGCAGATCACGCCAAGCGTATAGGTGTTGTCCTTGGCGCCCCGCACCCTGCCGATCGTGTGGTCGTCGAGCAAATCGACTTCCAGCGCGCAGGCACTCGGGCAATCATGGGGGCAGACTGAGATCCCCGTTTTTGTGACCGTGCGGGTGTGGATGTTCATGGCAGCGGGTTCCTTCGCCTGCTACATAGCACGCCATGCTGCCAATTTCCTCCCCGCAGAATCCGACGATCAAGCTCATCCGCTCGCTGGCCGACAAGAAGGGCCGCAGGGAAACCGGGCTGTTCATGGCGGAAGGCCATGCCATGCTGGAACGCGCCCTGGCACTGGACTGGCGGCCGGAACACCTCATTGCGACCAAGCCAACCCATCTCTGGGATGAGGTGCAACCACTCATTGTGTCCGACAAGGTGATGGCGGACCTATCGGTCCAGAATAATCCCCACGACGTGCTGGCCGCCTTCCGGCAACGCTTCCAGCCCCACCCCGGAAAGACAGGGGTCTGGCTGGCGCTGGAGGACATCAGGGACCCCGGCAATCTCGGCACCATCATCAGGACAGCGGATGCCGCCGCCGCCAAGGGCGTGATCCTGATCGGCGATTGCTGCGATCCCTACTCACCGGAATGTGTGCGCGCCTCGACGGGATCAATCTTTGCCGTGCCGCTTGTCAGGATGAAGCCTGACGGGTTTTCGGATTTTGCCAAGGCCTTTCCAGGCGACGTGGTGGGTATGGCCATGGCCGCCAGCCACGACTTTCGGCACGCATACCCGGCCGATTGCCTGGTCGTGCTGGGATCTGAAACACGTGGGCTTTCACAAGCTGTTTCAGGGGCTTGCAAGAGGCTCGTGAGAATCCCGATGAAGTCTGGTGTTGAGAGCCTGAACGTCGCCACGGCGGCGGCACTCATGCTGTATCAGGTTTCCGGCTGAAGTCCCGACAGTCTGGCTCACCCGGTGGCCAGCTATTGAGCCTTGCGGGCCTGCTGCACCCTGCGCCATTCTGGACTACAGCAACCTGCATTCAATTGAACGCAGACAAGTTGCTGTAGCAGATTGAATCTGGAGCAACTTCCGCTTCGCAAGTGATTCCACTTGCTTGCCCGTTGCTCTAACGGAGTTTGCAATGAAATCACATGCGCGGGTGGTGGTGGTTGGTGGCGGGGTCATGGGGGTTGGGCTCCTGTACCATCTGGCGATGGAGGGCTGGAGCGACATCGCGCTCATCGAGAAGGGCGAACTCACCTCCGGCTCGACCTGGCATGCGGCGGGGCAATGCCCGCATTTCAATGGCTCGCTGAACATGACCAAGGTGCAAGTCTATGGCACCGAGCTTTATCCGCAGTTGGAAAAACTCACCGGTCAAGCCGTGTCGTGGCACGGCTGCGGCGGCCTCAGGCTGGCCATGACCGATGAGGAAGTGAACTGGCTGAAATACGTCCATGGCATTTCAAAGCTGGCGGGCTACGA
>JANPDD010000199.1:0-8729 GCA_031431295.1 Hyphomicrobiales bacterium
GGGCTGAATGTGGCCGCCGGCGTCAAGAGCCTGCATCTGCGCTACGACCAGGTGTCGTACAAGTAGCCGGGTCAAGTAACTGGTGGGCGGCGGGCAGCTGAAATCGAAGTGTCCCTCCCGTTGAACCGTCATTCCGTGCAAGCGCCACCGCGAGAGCGGTGAGCGTTGCGCTGTTGCAACGCGTTGTGCGCGACACGGAACCCAGCTTTCTTTCCCAGCCTTAGTTACGTGAGGTTGCCGACCACAGCGGGATTCCGGACAGCGCACGACATCACGCCTGTGGCGTGATCAAGGTGCACTTCCGGAATGACGGATTTTGGGATGTAAAAAGGATTCAATTGAGCGTCCCTATCCCTAACCAATCACGCTGGCTTTGCGAAGTTCCGCAATGGCTGATGCGTCAAGGCCCAGGAGTTCGCCCAGCACTTTGTCCGTGCCGTCGCCGAGCCGTGGCGGCGGCTTGTCATAGGATACCGGCGTTTCCGAGAACATGATCGGGTTGGCAATGCCCGGCACCTGCACGCCGTCATCGCGGGTGAGTCCGATTTGCAGGCCACGCGCCAACACCTGCTCATTGGCAAAAACCTGGTCTATCGTGTTGATGGGCCCGCATGGTACGGCCGCCGCTTCAAAAGCCGCCATCCACTCTGCCGTGGTTTTTGCCAGCATGAAGGGCCGAAGCAGCGGAACGAGCGCCTCGCGGTTTTCAACGCGGCCGCCATTTGTCCTGAAGCGTCCGTCCTGGGCCAGGTGCGGCGCGCCGATGATGGTGCAATATTCAGTATACTGACGATCTGTCCCCACTGCCATGATGATGTGGCCGTCGCGTGTTTCGAACGTCTGGTATGGCACGATGTTGGGGTGGGCATTGCCAAGCCGCACCGGCACCTTGCCCCCCACCAGATAGTTGAGCGCCTGGTTGGCAAGCACGGCGACTTGTGAATCGAGGAGTGCCAGATCGAGATGCTGGCCCTGGCCGGTGCGCGCCCGATGGAACAGGGCGGCCAAAACGCCGATGACCGCATGCAGGCCCGTGAAAATGTCCGCAAAGGCAACACCTGATTTCATGGGACCGGCCCCGGGCATGCCATCCGGCTGGCCCGTGACCGACATGATGCCGCCCATGCCCTGGATCATGAAGTCATAACCGGCACGCTGCGCATAGGGGCCGGTTTGCCCAAAGCCCGTGATCGAACAATAGATGAGACGGGGATTGACCGCTTTCAGGCTTTCATGGTCGAGGCCGTATTTCCGCAAGCCCCCGACCTTGAAATTCTCGACCACCACATCCGATGTGGCCGCAAGTTCACGGATCAGGCGCTGGCCTTCAGGCTTCGCCATGTCGATGCAGACGGACCATTTGCCCCGGTTTGCGGATTGGAAATAAGCGGCATCGCCGCGCGATCCATCCGGATTCCTGAGGAAGGGCGGACCCCAACCGCGTGTATCGTCACCTTCGCCGGGCTTTTCAATCTTGATCACCTCGGCGCCAAAATCGGCCAGCATCTGCGTGGCCCAGGGGCCGGCAAGCACCCGCGAGAGGTCGAGAACACGAATTCCGGAAAGCGGGCCTGCCATGTTGTTCCTCAATTGACGTCAGGCGCCAAGGTGCTGCCACAGCGCCGCGTCGACCATGACACCATCGCGGGCTGCAAGGGCATATTTTTCGCCATAGGGGTTTTTGTGGCGCTCGCCGCCCAGCGCGAAGCCCGGATCAACCGGACAGCCAATGCCATAGTTGTCGCGGACACTGCCGGGCAACAGATAGAGGCCATGCCTGACGTTGCGCAGGAACAGGCGGTCATGCGCGGTGCGGAGGCGCTCAACGTCGCCGCCAATGAAGACGCATGAGATGTTTTTCAGGTCAAGGCCGAGGGCATCTGGTTCCAATTGCCCGGATGTCACCTCGTCCGCCAGGGCTTCAGCAAGGATCTTGAGGCCCGGGTAGCCGCAAGCCTCCAGCCAGGCACAGTTGCGGGCTGTGGCTTCCGCGCAGGCAGCATGACCCGCAGCCTGGAGTGACTTTTCGGCCCTGGCCACAATGTCGGTGAGAGTCTGTTTCATCTGCGATTTACTTTGCCACCGTTAACCACTGGCGCTGACCCGGCGCAAGGTGCTGACGGTTTGGCAACAACCTTGCAACAAGTGGCCACAGGACAGGCGAGTGCAATGGTTTTGAACGCAAGCAGTGCAGCACAGTCACACTTCTCCGGCCAGCTTAAGGCCTGGGGCCTGGCGCTGATCAAGGTGTTGACGCTGGGGCAACTGGTCTATCTCAGCAATTTCGGCTTCGGCCACCGCATAGGTCTGCTTTTTGAACGCGGACAATACCTGACATTGCTGCCCTTTTTGCTGATTTGGCTGGTGGGCCTCGTCGCCATGGCAGTCGCCGCCTTCCATCCAAGCCGGGGACTCCGCCTGTTCTGGGGGCTGCTCTTGGGCCTCGGGACTGCCGTGGGACTTGGCTATTTCATGAGCAGCCAATCGCAATTGACGGCCCAGGACCTTGTTTCATTCTGGAACGCACGCCACGAGGCAGGCCATGCCGCGGGCCAATATGCAGTCCCCACCCTGTATGGAATTGCAGCACTTTTGCTCTACGTTCTGGCCAGCCTTTTACCCGTTCCTGCGCTGAGCGCGAAAGTGCGCAAGGCATTGTGGATATTTTCGCCATTGCCGCTTCTGCCCATGGCCACGGTTGCCGGTGTTGTTTGGCTGAAGGGGCATACGAGCAGCCAGGCATTGCCGAACCAGTTCGTGCCGATTTCCCTGGCGGCCGTGGTGGGCGCAAAACTTTACGCCAGTCCGATCCCGGTGCGGCAGGGCGTGGCCTGGACACCGGGCAGGCGGCTGTCCAAAAGCATTGTCATGCTGGTGGATGAGAGCATCCGCGCCGACTACATTGATTTCACGCCGGGTAATCCGTTCACACCGCATATGGCGGCCGTCAGGGACCGTTTCGTTGATTTTGGCCCGGCTGCATCAACAGGAAACTGCAGCAACTATTCGAACGTGATGCTGCGCTATCTCGCCTCGCGCAAGGACCTGCGCCGGACCATCAACCAGAACGCTTCAATCTTTGCCCATGCCAAAAAGGCGGGCTACCGCACGGTTTACATCGATGCCCAGGCAGGCAACATCACCGATGGCAACATGATGCAGAATTTCATGACGTTGGGTGAACGTGAAAACATTGATGCTTTCCACGGGATCCGTGGCGTGGCGGCAGAGGACGCGGATACGGCCCTGATGAAGATCATGGAGAGAGAACTGCAGTCGCCGGTTCCCACATTCATCTACGCCAACAAATACGGCGCACATTTTCCCTATGATGAAGCCTATCCCGCCGCAGAGGCTCCGTTCCAGCCCACGCAATCGCTTGCCGGAGACAGTGCCAGCACCCGGCAGGCCTCCTATCGCAACGCCGTGAAATGGTCAGTGGACCGCCTTCTGCCGGAACTGGTGTCCAATGACAATCTGCAGGGTGCCGCACTCATCTACACATCTGATCACGGCCAGTTGTTTGAGCCGGGACGGCTGACCCATTGCCAGGTCGAAGGGTCCGATGAGCGCATGGCTCTCGTTCCCCTTCTTGTGCACACGGATGACGATGGCCTGCGCAGCCGGCTGGAGCGCGGCGCCGCGCAGAGCCGCGGTGCCGCGAGCCATTTCCAGATTGCCGCCACGGTGCTGGAACTGATGGGCTACGCAACAACAGACATTTCAACCGCCTATGATGAATCACTGACGGCAGGCACGACGCGTCCTGCCGCCTACACCAGTGGCGATGTCTTCGGGCTGTTCCAGGATGAAGCGATCTGGAATCCCATTGACCTTCGCGCCAACCATCTGGAACCTGGTGTCCTGGATGCGCCGGGCTCAACTGCCGTTACAATCAAATCCGAACCAACGCAGGGATAAACCAAGGACAAACCATGGCACAACCCATGAAATCCGCCGTGTCGTGGCTTTCAACCACCCGCTACCGTGCAGCACTGCCCAACGGGATCACCATTCTGGCGCTCTGTTTTGGTTTGACCGGACTGACCTATGCCAATGGCGGTGAGATCGCGGCGGCCATTGCCTGCGTGCTCATCGCCGCACTACTGGACGGCTGCGATGGACGGGTGGCGCGTGCCACAAATTCCGAATCGCGCTTTGGAGCTGAACTGGATTCGCTTGCCGATGTCATTTGTTTTGGGGCCGTACCCGCCATCGTGGTCTTCAATTGGGGCCTGGCAACATTTGGATCTGCGGGCTGGGCAGCCTGCCTTCTGTTTGCGGCGGGCAGCGCCATCCGCCTGGCGCGATTCAATGTCGCGGTCGCCAGCCCCGGCAAGCCAAGCTGGCAGGCCAATTATTTCACAGGTGTGCCAACGCCTGGTGGTGCATTTCTGGCGCTGGTGCCGATCTATCTGGATTACGCAGGCTTGCTCGCAACAGAAGCTGCTGTCGCCTTTGCCTTCGTCCTGCTGCCGGTTGTGGCGGCGCTGATGGTGTCGAACTGGCCGACGTTTTCGGCAAAGTCCGTGAGCCGCAAGGCACTCAGACTCATGTTCCTGCCCAGCCTGGGGCTGGCAGTGCTTGTGGTCATTGCCCTTTTGACCATGCCATGGATTGCCCTCACGGCCTGTGCTGCGGCCTACCTTGCCACGCTGCCATTCAGCAAGGCCGGCTACAACCGGAGACGATCTGCCTTATGACGGGGCCTTCTTGCGCAACCGGCTGCTGCGCAAGAGGCCGGCCGCGTCCACGATGGGGTAGCCTGCCGACACCACGTGCGAGTTCAGGCGGTGCAGGTCCCTGATCATGTCGATGAAGAGCGCACTGCGCCGCAGGGCTTTGCCCTTGTCACTGGTCTTGCGGCTGAAGTGTTCGGATATCACCTTGTTCTCCAGCGTGCGGAAGGCGTCTTTCTGGGCAATCAAGTCCTGGGCTGCCGCCACGTCACGGGAGTTGAGCACGGCATTTGCCAGCTTGATGTTGTCGCGGATCATTTCGCACAGGGCCGCGAGTGCCTGTGTCTCCGCTGCGGAAAATCCGTGTCCCTCACGCACTTTGGCCTTGATCCTGTCCGCAAGGTTCAACAGCACGATGTCGCCCGCATGTTCAAGGTTGCTGACATAGAGGATAATTTCGAGCGAGCGCCGGTTCTCGACGGGCTCCATGCTGCGGTTTGCGAGGTCGTCGAGATAGGACTGGATGTCGCGGTGATAGAGGTTGAGCCTTTGGTCGAGCAGGCGAAGGTCCTTCAGCTTTTCCGTGCTGTCGGTGGCCATGGCCTCGAGGGCTGTCGCAAACATCTGGTCCAGGACTTCGCCCATGCGCGCCGTCTCGAAAACCGCGTTGGAAAGTGCCGTCGCGGGGCTGGCATGGGCTGAACCGAGATAGCGCGGCGCAGACAGTGTATCGGCAACGCCGGGCCTGTCAGGCATCAGTTTTGCCGCCACCGCTGCCACGAGCGATGTGAATGGCAGCCAGACGAGGCCAATCAAGAGATTGAGCCCGAGATGAATGCCCAGAGAGGCTGAAAGGCCGGGCAGCCCCAGCGCAGACTGGGTTTGCGTGATCCATGGCAGCAACGGCAGCGCGGCAAGGCAAAAAATGCCGCGGCAGAGCAGATTGGCGAAAGGCAGGCGGCGCGCCTCAACCGGGAGCGCGAATGATGATATCAGGGCGGGCAGGCCGCCCCCCAGGTTGATACCCAGAATGAAGGCCGCAGCCCCTTGCATGGCCATGCTGTTGTTGGAGGCGAGCGACCCCACAACCAGAATGGCAGCGAGGGTGGAATGAAAACTCCATGCCAGTATCGCGCCCATGACAAAAGCCAGCAGCGGCTCACGCGCCAGCGCCGCCAACAAGTCATGAAGGAGGGACGCATCGTTCAGGGGCCGGGTTGACTGGGAAATCAGCTGCAGCGCAATGAGCATCAGGCCAACACCGATCAGGATGCGGCCCGTACTGTGCGGCTTGTCCTCCCGGGAAACACTGAAAACAATGTAGCCTGTGAAAATCAGCAACGGTGAAATGGACTTGGCGATGCTGGCACCCGAGGCAAAAACCGTGGTTGCAATCGCCGAACCCACGTCGGCGCCCAGCAAGACCGCAATGCCAATTGTCAGGGGAAGGCCACCGGCGGCGGCGATATTGGTGACGATCATGCTGGTGGCGGTGCCGCTGCCCAGCACCGTTGTCGCCGCAGCCCCCGCCAGAAACGCCGACAGGCGGTTGCCCAGCTTGTGCTGCAGGAACAACTTGAGTTGCTCGCCCCAGCCCCGTGTGATGCCGGTGCGCACCATGCGAACGCCCCACAGCAGCAGGGCGACACCCCCCAGAAGATTGACGATGATCAGCGTGCCGGGATTCAATGCTGTGGCTCCATGGCTGGGCGGACTTGCATGTCAGGCCTCCTTTGGCGTGAATTCTTGCACGTCCATTGTTTTCAACACGTCTTCGACGGCGAGCGCCAGCCGCTTGATCACCTTGTCGTTGATCTGGCCGATGGTGCCGATGCGGAAGCTTGGCCGCTTTGTGAGTTTGCCGGGATAGATGGCAAAGCCGCGCTGCCGCAGGCTTTCATAGAACAACTCGAAGTCGAATTTGGGATCGCGTGGCGTGAGGAACGTCTGGATGATCGGTCCCGCCACGTCGTCCTTGAGCAGCGGTGTGAAGCCCATGGCCCGCATCCGGATGATAAGCTCTTCGGCGTTGCGCTGGTAGCGGGCGCGGCGCATGGCAATGCCGCCTTCCAGCTCCAGTTCGCGAAGCGCCTGGCGGAAGGCGACCAGGGCATGGGTGGGCGGCGTGAAGCGGAACTGCCCGTTGCTTTCCAAGCCCTTCCACTGGGCAAAGAGATCGAGCACCACGGAATGGCTTTTGCCTTCCGAAGCAATCAGGAGATCACGCCGCAGGATGACGTAGGAGAAACCCGGCACGCCCTCGATGCACTTGTTGGATGATGACACCATCACATCAATGCTGTCACCCAGCATGTCGATGGGCAGTGCCCCGAATGACGACATCGCGTCCACCATGTAGATGCGGTTGGCCTCGCGCACCACGCGGCCGATGTGCTCGATGGGGTTGACGATGCCGGAGGTGGTTTCGCAATGAACCAGCCAGACATGGGAAATATCCGCATCCGCATCAAGGGCGGCCTTCACTTCCTCAGCACTCGGCGCCGTGCTGTCGCCCTTGTCGATCTTGACCAGGGGCCGCCCCAGCGTTTCGAGGATAGCGGCTGCCCGGTCGCCATAATTGCCGTTGGCGATGACGAGGGTCTTCTTTTTCTTTGCGGGTGCGAGGCTACCCAGTGCGGCCTCAATGGCAAATGTGCCTGAGCCTTGCATGATCACGCATACATGCGCATCGGTGCCACCGGCAAGCCGCTTCAATTCCCGCCTGATCTCCGCAACGATTGCGCGGAACTCCGCATCACGTGAGCCATAGTCCGCCAGCATGGCGATCTTGACGGTGCGCGAGGTGGTGAGCGGCCCCGGTGTCAAGAGATAGGGCATGTCTTCCTGCCCGGGCGGGCCGGCAAAGCGTGGCGGGACGTGATAGATGTTGTTCATGGTCGAATCCGGAAATGAAGTTTCAGTCTTCCACCATTTTGGCGGAGTCAAGCCACAATTCATAGACACAAAAGCCGTCCTTGCGTGGCGGCGGGCAAGACCGGATAATGCCGACGGTTTGCGAGGAGTCCACAATGTCCATCGGTTATGCAGTTCTGGCACTTGTCGTCGCGGCAGGCGGCTATCTGATTTATCTCTACAACGCGCTGGTCTCGAACAAGAACCTGGTGGCGGAGGGATGGAGCGGCATTGACGTTCAGTTGAAACGCCGCGCCGACCTCATTCCCAATCTGGTGGAAACGGTCAAGGGCTATGCCTCCCACGAGGACAAGCTGTTCCGTGACATTGCCGAACTCCGGGCCAAGTCCATCTCGGGCGGCAGTGTTGCCGACCAATCGGCGGTTGGCCAGGCCATGACGGCGGCCCTGGGCAGGCTGTTTGCAGTTGCCGAGGCCTATCCGGAACTGAAGGCTGACGCCAATTTCCGCGATTTGCAGGATAAGCTGTCCGGCATCGAGGATGAAATCCAGATGGCGCGGCGCTACTACAACGGTGCCGTGCGCAACCTCAACACCATGATCGAGTCATTTCCCTCAAACATCGTGGCCGGCTTCTTCCGCTTCACCGGTGCCGAATTCTTCGAGATCGGCGATGCGGCCCAGCGCGAGACCCCGAAAGTGGACTTCAAGACCCGCTGATCCCATGTTCCGGCGCGCGGCAGCACTCCTGCTTGTCATTTTCGGCCTGGCGCAGATTGCCCGGGCCGATGAGGCCATTCGCCAGTTTGTCAGCGATGTCACCGTCAACGTGGATGGCTCGCTTGACGTCAGCGAACACATTACCGTGGCTGCTGAAGGCATTGAGATCCGGCGCGGCATTCTCAGGGATTTCCCCACCGACTACCGTGACCGCAACGGCCTTGCCGTGCGAGTCGGGTTCGATGTCCTGTCCGTCACCCGCGATGGTGAGGCGGAAAACTACACAACCTCGCAGGTCGGCAATGGCGTGCGCATTCAGATCGGCAATGCAGATGTATTCCTCGATCACGGCGACCACACCTATGTGATCACCTACCGCACGACGCGGCAGTTGGGCTTTTTCCAGGACTACGACGAACTCTATTGGAATGTGACCGGGAATGGCTGGACCTTCCCG
>JANPDD010000200.1:0-10121 GCA_031431295.1 Hyphomicrobiales bacterium
CGTTCAAGCGACGACAACACCTTTTCCAGGGCCTGCAACATGGCCACACGGTCCTGGCCGAGGACATTGGCCTGGGCCATCTGGCCCTTGGCGATTTCCTCGAGGTATTGCCGTTCGGCCCGGCCAAGGGCGGCGCGTTCCTGCTCGCGCTGGTTTGCCACCTGCACGGCGATCTGGGATTCGACCAGCCGGGGCTGCTCATTCGCGGTCGCCCGGGCTTGTTCGGTTTCAATGCGCTGCTTCTGCGCTGCGGTTTCGCGCTGGTAGGCTTGACCGAGTTGGTCGGCCAACTGCTGGCGGATGCGGGCAACCAGGATTTCCGGGGGAATGGCGGGTTCACCGAGGCGGATTTCCTTGATCTCGACACCGGCTTTACGCGATTCGAACTTGATCTGGTCCTCGATCGTGTCCTCGATCGCCTCGCGGTTTTCGATGAAGTCGAGAACCCGGGTCGGGCGCGTGTCATAGCCGACGATCTTGTCGCCTTCCTTCCTCGGAATCCGGATCGACGAACCCGCCACGTTGCGGACGATGGAGCGGATCAGCGGCGTCAGGATGCGGTGTTCGATCTGGTCGATGCCACCGACGGAGCCGGCAACGATGGGCGCATTTTCAGGTGAAATCTGCGCCACCACCCGAAGCTCCTGCGGGATATCCCAGCCTTCGACCTTGACCTTGACCGCCTTGTCCACAGCGGTGTCGGGCATGGGGACATCGACAGTGCTTTCGACCTGCTTGAGGTTGCCCTGCTGATCGATCGACAGATCGATGGTGCGCAGCCGGTAGCCGCCGCGGTATTCCCAGGTCTGCACGCGGGTATCGACCAGGGTGACGTCATATGCGTGGCGGTTGAGGTAATAGGCCCCGGGAAGCAATGGTTCTTTCCACAGGCCGATGCAGCCCTTGGGCACCAGAGGCACCGAAAGCGCGTCGCTGTCGTGCTGGGCCTGGCTGACCCGGACCATTTCCTCCTTGCAGTTGAGGCCCGGCTGCTGGACGTTTGACTTGACCACGCCGACCTGGCCGGTGGGGATCACCGTTGCTGCCGTTTCCGGGTCGATGCGGACATCGAAGAGGTAGCGGTTGAGCCGGTATGAACCGGGTTTCAGCACGGTTTCCTGGGGACCACGGATGCCGCCCATTGTGATGTAATTTTGCGCTTCCAGCATGGTGGCCAATTTGTCGTCGGTAATGACCGGAGCGATGAACATGCCCTCCGGCATCGTTGCCCCGTCAAGCGTGGTGATCTGGCCATAAAAGCCTTCGGGCACGTTCACCACATCCGCCTGCTCGACTTCGTAGAGCACATTGAGGAGCGGGCGGAAATGAAATCCGGGGCCGAGGATTTCGGCCTGCGGGCCTTTCTGGCCAGCGAGCGCAATAATGCGTCCCGGCGGCAGATCGGAGGCGAGGTAGACGCGTTTCAGTTGCCCGACCTTGTCAGCGTTGATGAGTACAAAGGAGGTGGATGAAAGAAGCATGAGTCCGACAAGCACCATCAAGATGCCCGCCAGCGGTCCGCTGAGAAATGTCGTGGCCGCCTGCTGTGCCGACCATGGTCCGCTTGCGGGTGCTGCGGGCCTGCGCCGGAGTGACGCCTGTAAACCGAAGAGGATGAGCACAAAGCCGACGACAACACTGAGCATGGGAGCCTCCGCGAATCAGGTGCAGTTTCAGGCGTTTTCCAAGGACTACTCCTTTGGCCGTCTGATTTCAGCTTTTGCGTCGGGTGAGCTTGAGGCCGGACCAATCCTGATCCACGGCACAAACCTTGATGTCCACAAGGCCGCAAGCCAGCGCCGTGGCGCGGATGTCATCTTCGCTGAGGCCTTTGGAGAGGGGCGAGGTTTTTTTCGGCCACGACACCCACAGCATCAACGCTGGCGGCATGTGCTTTGCCAGCGCGGGAATTTCCGTCAGTTCCTTTTTTTCAACACTGAAAAGGTGGAGGGCGTCAGCGCGCTTTGCCTGCTTCACCATGATCCAATCCCCCGGCCCATCAGCGAGAAGGGAGGCAAAATGTTTTGGCGCGTGGAGCACACAGATTTTCATCCCAGGCTTGAAGCCAAGCTTTTTCCACAAAGGTGTGCCGGAGTAGCCTGCTGTCATGGCCTTGTGGCGGGCCTCATGGTCAAATTGGCGATTTCAAAATTGTCGGAAGTGTCGACGGAAACATCGAAGGCGTCAATGATTTCACGTTTCCAAAAAAGATCGGCATTCCCGCAGGCTCACTCTGCCCAAATCGCCAGTTCATTGCCCGCAGGATCGGCAAAATGAAACCGCCGTCCACCGGGAAAACTGTATGTTGGTTTGGTGATCGTGCCGCCCGCTTCGGTCACCACGCGCAGAGACTTCTCGAGGTCAGTTGAAAACAGCACAGGCAAAGGCGGCTTGCGCGGGCCTGCTTCCGTTGCATTGAACCCGCCTTCCAAGCCCTCGTCAAAGGCGGCATAGTCCGGACCATAGTCCGTGAACGACCAGCCAAAGGCCTTGGCGTAGAATGATTTCACTTCAACGATTGGCCGTTTGCCCACCGTCATTTCGAGATAGTCGAGCTTGTGGTTCTTGCGCATTTTGAGATCCATTGTTCTCTAAATGTTCTAGGTGTAAAATCGCTGAGAGTCAAGCGGATGGGGAGCGCCCGGCCGTTGTTACGCGCCGCAGCGTCAAATTGATCCGTCCGCCTTCCTCCAGCAATGTTGAGGTCCCCGGCAACACCCGGTCGATGCCGTGAAAGCAAAGCCGCGCATCGCCGCCCATGACCAGCACATCACCTGATGAAAGCTTGATCGTCTCGGTCTTGCCGCCGCGTTCCGTGCCGCCGATGCGGAAAACAGCGGTGTCCCCGAGTGAGATCGAAACCACCGGAGCGGCGAAGTCTTCTTCGTCGCGGTCCTGGTGCAGGCCCATCTTGGCGCCGCCCTGGTAGCAGTTGACGAGGCATGCCTCTGGATCATGGGGATAACCAGAGACGCCGCGCCAAAGGGCCAGGACCTGTTCGGGTATTGTCGGCCAAGCAGCACCCGTCTCTGGATGCGTGGGCTGGTAGCGATAGCCGGCCCTGTCTGACACCCAACCAAGGGACCCGAGATTGGTCATCTTCACGCTGAAGGGGCGACCGGTGCGCGGCATGACGGGTTGAAACAGCGGAGCCTCCCGCATACATGCCCGCAGGGTTTCAACCAAAGCGTCCTGCGCCGTCCGGGCGAGGTGGCCGGGGAAGTATTTCAGTCCGGATTTCAAGGCAATTTCCCCATCACGAATCCCATCACGAATCCTTGATAGCTCCGAGCCCGCTCACTATATAGCCGTCGAACGCCCGATTGCGGTGGGAAAACCCCACTGATTTCCGGGGATTTTTTTGACCGGAGACGGCACCGGACTGGGCTTTTGAGCCAGCCAACCGCCGCCTGCCATTGGAGGATTGATATGGCTAAAGTTATCGGCATTGACCTTGGGACCACCAACTCCTGCGTTGCGGTCATGGAAGCCAAGACGCCAAAAGTGATCGAAAACGCCGAGGGTGCCCGCACCACGCCTTCGATCGTCGCCTTCACCAAGGACGACGAAACGCTGGTGGGCCAGCCCGCCAAGCGCCAGGGTGTCACCAACCCGGAAAACACGTTCTTTGCCATCAAGCGCCTCATTGGCCGCCGCATGGAAGACCCGATGGTTGCGAAGGACAAGAAACTTGTGCCTTACAATATCGTCAAGGCCGACAATGGCGATGCCTGGGTTGAGTCACGCGGGACAAAATACGCACCCTCGCAGATTTCCGCCTACACGCTCACCAAAATGAAGGAAACCGCTGAGCGCTATTTGGGCGAGCCGGTGACACAGGCCGTGATCACGGTTCCGGCCTACTTCAATGACTCACAGCGTCAGGCCACAAAGGATGCAGGGCGCATCGCCGGCCTTGAAGTGCTGCGCATCATCAACGAACCAACCGCCGCTGCCTTGGCCTATGGCCTCGACAAGCGCGAAGCTGGCACCATCGCTGTCTATGACTTGGGCGGCGGCACCTTCGACGTCTCCATCCTCGAAATCGGTGACGGTGTGTTCGAAGTGAAATCCACCAATGGCGACACGTTCCTCGGCGGCGAGGACTTCGACATGCGCATTGTCGATTACCTCGCTGACGAGTTCAAGAAAGAGCAGGGGATTGATCTGCGCAAGGACAAGCTTGCCCTCCAGCGCCTGCGCGAAGCGGCTGAAAAGGCCAAGGTGGAATTGTCCTCCGGCGCCCAGACGGAAGTGAACCTGCCTTTCATCACCGCTGATGCCTCTGGCCCCAAACATCTCACCATGAAGCTGACACGCGCCAAGCTCGAAGCTTTGGTGGATGATCTCATTCAGAAGACGGTTGAACCCTGCCGCCAGGCCTTGAAGGATGCCGGCGTCACCGCTGGCCAGATCGACGAAGTTGTCTTGGTTGGTGGCATGACCCGCATGCCCAAGGTCATCGAAGTCGTAAAACAGTTCTTCGGCAAGGAACCCCACAAGGGTGTGAACCCTGATGAGGTGGTGGCCATCGGTGCCGCCATTCAGGGCGGCGTGTTGAAGGGCGAAGTGAAGGACGTGTTGCTGCTCGACGTCACACCCCTGTCGCTTGGCATTGAAACGCTGGGTGGCGTGTTCACCCGTTTGATCGACCGCAACACCACGATACCAACCAAGAAATCCCAGGTGTTCTCGACTGCCGACGACAACCAGACGGCTGTGACCATCCGCGTCTTCCAGGGCGAGCGTGAAATGGCCGCCGACAACAAGATGCTGGGCCAGTTCGACCTCATGGGCATTCCCATGGCGCCGCGCGGCGTGCCGCAGGTTGAAGTGACCTTCGACATCGATGCCAACGGCATTGTCAACGTCTCCGCCAAGGACAAGGCGACGAACAAGGAGCAGCAGATCCGCATCCAGGCATCTGGTGGCTTGACCGACGCCGAAATCGAAAAGATGGTCAAGGAAGCCGAAGCCAACGCGGAAGACGACAAGAAGCGCAAGGATTTGGTGGAAGCCAAGAACCAGGCCGAAGGCATGATTCACGCCACCAACAAGTCGCTGGCCGACCTTGGTGAAAAGGTTTCGGAGGCCGACAAGTCGGCAGCCGAAGCCGCCATTGCCGATGTGACGGCAGCGATTGAGGCAGGTGACATTGAAGCCATCACGGCGAAGTCCACCGCACTGGCGCAAGCCGCCATGAAGCTGGGCGAGGCGCTCTACAAGAATGCCAGCGGCGCCTCTTCCGCGTCGTCTGACCCGTCAGAGCCCCGTGGCGAAGTGGATGAAGGCATCCAGCGCGATGAACTCGACGACATCATGGACGCCGAGTTCGAAGAAGTGAAGGACGACGACGACAAGAAGAAGTCGTGAGGCAAGTTGCTCATGTCTTTTGTTGAGACATGCCACACTCAATACCGTCATTCCCGCGCAGGCGGGAATCCAACTTCGCAGGTGCTGAAAAGTTGGACCCCCGCCTGCGCGGGGGTGACGGTTTTGGGGGGAGACGATTTGCGATGATTTTAGCAGCCAAGATCGATAAGACCTGACACCACATGGCCAAAGGCATTTCAGTACAAAGTAAACCCGCCAAAAGAGGTTCGGGAAAGACCTCAAATGATCCCGTGCCGTCAGCGCGAATCAGATTGTTGAATTCGATATTCAAAGAGTATCTTTATCGTCACAGCTTATTTTGGAAACTCGTGTTTCGATTTGTTTCGAGTATTGCCATACTTTTGGCCGTCCCATTTTACCGGAACTTTCTTGATCCCAAAATAGCAGACTATGCTGCCGTTTTTCCGCTTTTCGCCATTGCACTTTCATTGAGTTCGAGCTGGATACTATTGGCTGAAAGATCAAGAATGGCGGCTTCAATAAACGCCCATAGGACGCTGAGAGACACACTACTGGGCGAAGCAGATGTGAAAGGCTTCGATCAGGAACCGCCATTCTATTTGAGAACTTCGATAGCGAAATTCATTGCACTATCGATTGCGATTGTTGGGACAATGCTGGCCCTTGTTGCATTGTCGGCGCTCGGTTGGGAAGTTCCTATAATATCAAGGCTATTCTGAAGGCTGCAAACCATGGCCAAGCGCGATTTTTACGAAATTCTGGGTGTGCAAAAAGGTGCCGATGAAAAGGCGCTGAAATCCGCCTACCGCAATCTCGCAAAAAAGCTGCATCCCGACGCCAATCACGGATCCAAGGAAACCGACGCCAAATTCAAGGAATTGAATGAGGCCTATGACATCCTGAAAGACCCGCAAAAGAAGGCGGCCTATGACCGTTTCGGCCATCAGGCTTTTGAAAATGGCGCCGGTGGCGGCAGACCCGGCGGTGCGGGCTTTGGCCCCGAATTCAATTCCTCCATGTCCGACATCTTCGAAGACCTGTTCGGGGATTTCATGGGCGGCGGTGGCCGTGGCGCTGGCCGCCAGCAGCGGGGCAGGGCCGGTGGCGGCGCCCAGCGCGGCAGTGATCTCCGCTACAATCTCGAAATCAACCTGACCGAAGCCTTTTCCGGCAAGACGGCGCAAGTCCGTGTGCCGTCATCTGTATCGTGTGAAATCTGCAAAGGGTCGGGCGCCAAGCCCGGCACCGCGCCCAAGGCCTGCGGCACCTGCGGCGGTGCGGGCGTGGTGCGCTCGCAATCCGGTTTCTTCACGGTGGAACGCGCCTGCCCCACCTGCCAGGGCCGTGGCCAGGTGATCGCCGATCCGTGCAATGCCTGCGGTGGCCAGGGCCGCGTCACCAAGGAGCGCACACTCTCCGTCAACATTCCCGTTGGCGTTGAAGACGGCACACGCATCCGCCTTGCTGGCGAGGGGGAGGCGGGCCTGCGCGGCGGTCCCACCGGCGACCTTTATATTTTCCTCTCCGTGCGCGCCCATGAATTTTTCCAGCGCGATGGTGCGGATCTTTACTGCAAGGTCCCGATTTCCATGAGCACAGCAGCACTCGGGGGTGAAATCGAAGTGCCGACGATTGACGGCAAGAAAGCCCGCGTCAACATTCCCGAGGGCGCACAGAACGGCAAGCAATTCCGCCTCAAAGGCAAGGGCATGCCGGTGCTGCGCTCTTCGCAATCAGGAGACATGTATATCCAGGTGGCGGTGGAAACGCCCGTCAACCTGACGCGCAGGCAGCGCGACCTCTTGCGCGAGTTCGAAAAGGATTCCCACGAGAACAGCCCGGAGTCGGAAGGCTTCTTTGCCAAGGCCAAGGCATTCTGGGACGGCTTTGGGGGGTAGGACCGGCCGTGTATTTTAATTGACATCAGCAAGATCTGTGAATTAGAATACACAGATGATTGAAGTCCGTGAGACGGCCACATTTTCATAATGGCTGGACAGGCTGAGGGACCAGAACGTCGTTGCCCGGATTCAGTTGCGCATCAGGCGGTTAAGCCTCGGAAATCCGGGCGACGTCAAAGCGGTCGGCGAAGGCGTGAGCGAGATGCGGGTCGACTATGGCCCGGGCTACCGGATTTATTTCAAGACCGTTGGTGTGCGGATTGTAATCCTGCTTTGTGGCGGCGACAAGCGAAGGCAAGACAGGGATATTGCAATGGCCAAGGAACTGGCGAAGGAGTTTTGACATGGCAACGCCAACGAAACTGTGGGATGCGGCAGAACGCTTGAAGTCACCGGAAGCCATTGCCGCCTATGTGGCGGCTGCTTTCGAAGACGGTGACCCATCTCTGATCACTGCGGTGTTGGGAGATGTTGTCCGTGCCCGCGGCATGACACAACTCGCCAAGGAGGCAGGTGTGAGCCGCGAGACGCTTTACAAAGCCTTCAGCGAGAACGGCAATCCAACGCTTGTGACACTGACGGCTGTCATGTCCTCGCTCGGCCTGAAGCTGTCCGTCGAGGCCGCGTGACCCTCTGAACAGCCCATGTCCACCCACCCCCTCACCCGCCGCATTGCTTTTGCCAGCGTCATGGTCATCGCCGCCGTGGCGATTGCCGCCTATGCGCTCGTGTCATCGCCCGAACGGATGAAATCGGCAGGTGCAGCACTGATCGGCGGCCCCTTCACCATGGTGAACCACAGGAGCGAAACGGTGACGGAGAAATCCTTTGCCGGAAAACCCACGCTGCTGTTTTTCGGTTACACCTACTGTCCCGACGTTTGCCCGACGGAACTTCAGGTCATGGCCGAAGCCCTTCGCCGGTTGGGCGGCAAGGGCAAAGACATCCAGCCGGTCTTCGTCAGCATTGATCCCGCCCGCGACAGGCCCGATGTGATGGCGGCCTATGTTGCGAATTTCGGCGAGCAGTTCATTGGCCTCACCGGTTCACCTCAGGAGGTTGAAGGTATCGCATCGGCCTATCGCGTGTTTTATCAAAAAGTCGAAAACAAGGACGCGCCAGACACTTACCTGATGGACCACTCGTCCATCATCTATCTCATGGACGGAGATGGCAAGTTCCTGAAACACTTCAGTTATTCGACTGATGCGGCGGCGCTGGCCGAGGGAATTGCAGCGGCTTTGGACCGTTAGGCAGTTTATCCCCCATCTTTGGTCCAATCGCCTAAGCCATTGTTAACTTGGAAGTCCGAGGCTATGTTGCAGTGCGGAAGGGGCCGTTGCAACATGCTCTATCATCTTTACGAGATCAATCACGCCGCCATCGCCCCATGGCGGTCTGCTGTTGAGGCGGGATCCGCCTACTGGGCAAACACGGGAAACCCGCTTGCCGAAACCGTATTCGGCCGCTCCGCTGCGGCCTCACTGCACCTCGCTGAACGCCTGACCCGTCGCTACGGCAAGCCGGAATTTGGCATCATCTCCACTGAAATCGCCGGGAAAAGCGTTGCGGTACACCAGAAGACAATTTGGCAACTGCCGTTCTGCAACCTCTTGCACTTCAGCAAGGAAGGCGGCCACAAGCAGCAGAAGCTGTTGATCGTGGCGGCCATGTCTGGCCACTACGCCACACTCCTTCGCAATACGGTTGAGGCCCTGCTGCCAAGCCATGATGTCTATGTCACGGACTGGGCAGACGCGCGCAATGTGCCTTTGGCCACAGGCTCGTTCGATCTCGATGACTACACCGACTACATCATCAACATGTTGCATCACCTGGGAGAGCCGGCCCATGTCATGGCCGTCTGCCAACCTTCGGTTCCGGTCATGGCAGCGGTTTCGCTGATGAGCGAGCGCGATGACCCACTGGCACCCAAATCCATGATCCTGATGGGGGGCCCCATTGACACACGCCGCAACCCCACCAGCGTCAACAAGATGGCTGAGGGCAAGGGCGTGGACTGGTTCCGCAACAATGTCATCATGTCCGTACCCTTCCCGCTGCCTGGCATGGGGCGCATGGTCTACCCCGGTTTCCTGCAGTTGACAGGCTTCATGACCATGAACCTCGACCGCCACATGGCCGCCCACCGTGACCTGTTCTGGCATCTGGTCGAGGGCGACGGTGACAACGCCGAGAAGCACAATGATTTTTATGACGAGTACATGTCGGTGATGGACCTGACGGCGGAATTCTATTTGCAGACCGTTGACCGGGTCTTTGTTCACCATGACCTGCCCAACGGCACCTATGCCTATCGCGGCACCCGGGTAAAACCCGAAACCATCACCAAGACGGCGTTGCTGACGATCGAAGGCGAGAAGGACGACATTTCCGGGGCAGGCCAGACGGAAGCCGCCCATATTCTGCTCAAAAACCTGGCATCGGGAAAGAAAGAGCATCATTTGCAAATGGGGGTTGGCCATTATGGTGTCTTTTCCGGCTCGCGCTTCCGCAAGGATGTCGTGCCAGTGGTGAACCGCTTCATCACTGGTAATTCGGCCTGACGGGATTCCAGTTTTACCACTAGTGGGCTAGATTGGTGGCATGCGTCTGCTTCGCGCCTTCACCACGCTGTCTCGCACATCACAGCCGCCGCCCGTCAGCGAAACCATGCTGCTGGGTGTCGACGAAGTCGCCATCACGTTCAGACGCCATGCCACGGCCCGGCGTTTTACGCTTCGTCTGGCCCGCACTGCGGAAAGCTTCATCATGACGATGCCACGGCGCGCCAGCATGGCAGAGGCCCGCGCCTTCGCCGTCAAATCGCAAAGCTGGATGCTGAAATCACTGGCGCGGCGCGCC
>JANPDD010000201.1:0-2201 GCA_031431295.1 Hyphomicrobiales bacterium
CTGCTCGCTGCCGTTCCACATTCTTTCCAGATTGTAGAACAAGCGCACCTCCGGCCTGAAGACGTGAATGATCACATCCATGGCATCAATCAGAACCCAGTCGCCCTGCTTCAGGCCCTCAGCCCGGCACCGCATCCCGGCCTTCTTCAATTCTTCCGAAAGGTGCTCGGCAATCGCCGCCACGTGCCGGTTCGAGCGGCCGCTGGCCACCACCATAAAATCGGCCATCGGGCTTTTGTTTGAAATATCGATAGCTTGAACATCTTCGGCCTGGTCGGCATCCAGTGATTTGATCACCAGTTCCAGCAGCTTCTTGCTTGCCGCCGAAGCGACTTGTTTAGCCTTGGGAGTGGCCGCCTTCTTCACCGGAGCCTTGCGCTTCGCGGGGGCCTTGGCGGGTACTTTCGTCCTCGCAGTGCGAGTCGTACGCTTTGCGGTCAGTGGCTAATTCCTTCTGTTGCAGGCCAACGAGCGACGCAATCTACCACAGTCTGGCTAACACAACGATGCAGAAATCGTTCATCTTGTGCGCTCTGAGGACTTACGGCCACAGGCCACTGCTGCGCAAATGCGTCCCGGAAGCCGGATCGAGCGTTTCCTGCATGAAAACCCACGCCGGTGGTTTGCACCCCGCCAGATTTGCCGGGTCAAATATCCGGCTGCAGCCAAGTTGCCGCGCCGTCGGACTGCACAAGGCGCGCATGGTGAATTCCGGCCGCGCGATCACCCCAATCGGGATTGTGCTGGCAATGTCTCGCCAGCGCCGCCACAGGTGAAACGAGGCCAAACTGTCCCCACCCATGAGCCAGACAAACTGCGCCTGAGCGAATGTGGCGCGAAGGGCACGGACGGTATCGATAGTAAATCGGGTCTTCAGCGCCAGCTCAACCGCATTCACATGGATGCAAGGATGATTGGCAGTTTCCCGCGCCCGCTCAAGCCGCAACGGCAGGGGCGCCATCCCCTCTGGGCTCTTGAGCGGGTTCTGTGGCGACACCAGCCACCAGATCGCATCCAACCGCAGCCGCCGCAAGGCGATCAAACTGATGTGCCGGTGCGCCGCATGGGCCGGATTGAACGATCCGCCAAGCAAGCCAATCCGCAAGCCCGCAGCGGCCTGCGCCTGCGCCTGTACCGGCAATATCTCAGCTTCGAACCTGGCCATCGCCCCGCACGACATATTTGAAGGTGGTCAATTCACGCGCGCCAACCGGTCCTCGCGCATGCAAGCGCCCGGTCGCAATGCCGACCTCCGCGCCAAAGCCAAACTCCGCACCATCGGCAAATTGCGTCGATGCATTGTGCAAGACGATCGCGCTATCAACCTCTCGCAGGAAAGTTTCTGCGGCGGCGATGTCTTCTGTCACAATGGACTCCGTGTGCGCCGAGCCATACTTGCCGATATGTGAAATGGCCCCATCGACACCCTCAACTATTTTTACCGCGATGACGGCATCAAGAAATTCCGTATACCAATCCTCTTCAACCGCCGCATGCACGCGTGGATCGATGGTTTGCGTAATCCGGTCCCCTCGCACTTCGCAGTCCGCCTCCAGCAACGCCGTCACCAGCGGGCCCAGCAACCGCGAAGCTCCCGCCGCGTCCACCAGCAAAGTCTCTGCAGCCCCGCACACCGAAACACGCCGCATCTTGGAATTGAGTACGATTTCCAATGCCTTTGTGATGTCTGCCGCCTTGTCGACATAAACATGGCAATTGCCATCCAAATGCGCCAGCACCGGCACGCGGGCCTCTTTCTGAACTCGCGCCACCAAACTTTTTCCACCCCGCGGAATGATGACGTCGATGGTGCCGCCAAGGCCGCCCAGCATCTGACCCACCGCCGCGCGATCAATGGTCGGAACAACCTGCACCACCTCAGCCGGCAAACCGACCCGCAGCAGGCCCACCGCAATCGCATCTCGTATCGCCAGCGCCGATCCCATGGCTTCTGAACCGCCCCGTAAAATGACGGCGTTGCCCGCCTTTACACACAGGGCCGCGGCGTCCCCGGTCACATTGGGTCTGCTCTCATAAATTATGCCAATCACGCCAATGGGCACCCGTACCCGCGATATCTTCAAACCATTGGGCCGCGTCCATTCCGCTTCCGCATCGCCAACCGGATCGGGAAGCCAGGCCACGGTCTCAATGCCTTTGGCCATGCCATGAATTGAAGCAGAGGTGAGTTTCAGCCGGTC
>JANPDD010000202.1:0-7938 GCA_031431295.1 Hyphomicrobiales bacterium
CAAGGCCAAGAACAAGAACATCCGGATGGCATTGGCCGATCCCATGGGTGCGGCGCTGTACAGCTACTACAAGACGGGCGAATTGAAGTCGGAGGGCTCCTCGATCACCGAGGGCATCGGCCAGGGGCGGATTACCGCCAACCTGGAAGGGGCCGTTGTCGATGATGCCTTACAGATCCCCGACGCCGAGGCTCTGACGATTGTCTTCGAGCTCTTGCAGCACGAGGGGCTGTGCATGGGCGCGTCAACGGGTGTGAATGTGGCGGGTGCCATCCGGTTGGCCAGGCAACTGGGGCCGGGCCACACCATCGTGACCATCCTGTGCGACTACGGCACGCGCTATGCCTCGAAGATTTTCAATCCGGAGTTCCTGCGCAGCAAGAACCTTCCCGTGCCGCCATGGCTGGTGGCGGAACCCACAGCACCCCGGGTTTTTGAAGACGTGCCCGCATGACGCTGAGGTCCGCATCATGAGCAATCTTGTTTCCACAGCGTGGCTGGCAGAGCATCTCAATGTGCCGGACATCGTCATTCTCGACGCGTCCTGGCATTTGCCGGGGGCCAAGCGCGATGCCAAGGCCGAGTTCCGTGATGGCCATGTTCCGGGTGCGCGGTTTTTTGACCTGGATGCGGTTTCCGACCCAGCGACTTCCCTGCCCCACATGCTGCCGCGTCCGGAAAAATTCGCCCACGACATGAAAAAACTGGGCGTGGGCGATGGCAAGAAGGTGGTCTGCTATGATGCGGCTGGCCTCTATTCATCGCCACGCTGCTGGTGGATGTTCAAGGTCTTTGGCCATGATGACGTGACGGTTCTGGATGGCGGGTTGCCCAAATGGCAGCGCGAAGGAAGACCGCTCGAAACCGGTTCGCCGCAGCAAGCTCAGGAGCGCCATTTCACGCCGCGCTTTCGCGGCCCCATGGTGAAATCGCTTGACGCCGTGGCCGCAGCCCTCGCGGCAAAGACTGCCCAGGTGGCCGACGCCCGGTCCGGCGGCCGCTTCCGGGGTGAGGAGCCAGAGCCCCGACCCGGCGTTCGCGCCGGGCACATGGCAGGCGCATGCAACGTCCACTACGCGTCACTGGTCGCCGCTGACGGCACCCTGAGACCTCGGCCAGAACTTGAGAAGAATTTCGCAAGCAGCGGAATTGACACGTCAAAACCTGTGATAACCTTGTGCGGTTCGGGCGTTACGGCGGCCATCCTGTCACTGGCACTCACGGAAATCGGCGCGAAGGACCATGCTCTCTACGACGGTTCATGGGCTGAATGGGGCGCCAGTGCGCAACCTGTGGTGACCGGGTAGTCTTGAACCGTATTATAACATATGTTATTAGCATATCCATGAACAAGCACGTCACTATCTCCACCGCCAAAGTCACAACCGTTGGCAACTCCACCGGTATCACACTTCCCAAGGAAGTGCTGGCCCTGTTGCATGTGGGCAAGGGGGATACGCTGTGTTTTACCGAGACACCGGAAGGCGTGTTGCTGACACCGTACAGCGATGAATTTGCCAAGATCATGGAAGCGGCAGAAACTATCATGCGCGAAAATCGCGACGCGCTGCGCGAATTGGCCAAATAGGCCATGCACGACCCGATCTGGATACCTCGCGAGCTCATTCTCGCCATGCACCTCCGTCAGCTCTCTGAGCATGGCGGCGGTTCGGGAATTCGTGACTCCGGCCTGCTTGATTCTGCACTTCAACGGCCACAAAACAAGCTTGCCTATGAAAATCCCGATCTCGCTGATCTTGCTGCGGCTTATGCCTTTGGCATCGCCCGCAATCACCCATTCATCGATGGCAACAAACGCACGGCTCTCGTCGCGTCTTTCACATTCCTGTATCTCAATGGCTACAAGGTGAACTCGAGCCAGATCGAGAATGTCAAAACCTTCCTCGCGCTGGCAGATGGTTCGCTTGCAGAAGGCGAGCTCGCAGACTGGTTCAGGTCACACCTGTTGAAGATGTGACCTCACCGCACCGGCGGGGCGTAAAGGATGCCCCCCTGGTTCCACAGGCCGTTGAGGCCGCGTTGGATTTGCAGTTTTGATCCGGTGCCCAGGTTGCGCTCAAAAATCTCCGCGTAGTTGCCAACCGCGGCAATGGCGCGGGCCGCCCACTCATTGTCCAGGCCCAGATCCGCGCCGAACGTGCCTTCAACGCCAATGAGGCGGCGCACATCAGGCTTCTTTGACTTTTCCCTGGCTTCCGCAACACCTGGCCCGCGCAGGCCCAGCTCCTCGGCATTGATCAACGCAAACAGGGTCCAGCGCGCAATGTTGAACCACTGCTCATCGCCCGTGCGCACGGCTGGACCCAGTGGCTCCTTTGAAATCACGTCTGCCAGAATGAGGTGCTCCTCCGGCTTCTTGAGCTTGAGGCGCACCGCATAAAGCTGCGACTGGTCGGCCGTGTAGGCGTCACACTTGCCCGCCTCATAGGCAGCAACGGCTTCGTCAATCGAATCCATTGTGACAGCCGCGTAGGCCATTTCGCGTTCGCGGAAGAAATCATCCACATTGGCCTGCGTTGTTGTGCCTGAAACAAAGCAGATGGCGGCCTGGCTCATCGTGAAGACATTGGTGATGCCGGAGAGTTTGCCTACCATGAAGCCTTGCCCGTCGTGATAACTGACACCGGCAAAGCGGAACGGCCATTTCGTTTCGCGCTCCATGGTCCAGGTCGTGTTGCGGGCCAGAACATCGACCACTCCCGATTTCAGTTTCTCAAACCGGTCCTTCGTTGTGAGCGGCACAAACTCAACCTTGGTCGCATCTCCCAGCGTGGCGGCAGCGAGCGCCTTGCAATAATCCACATCAAAGCCGGACCAGTTGCCATCAGGCTGTTTCTCGGCAAAACCCTGCAGTCCGCTGTTGACCCCGCAATTGAGCTTGCCACGCGCCTTCACATCATCGAGCGTGGCGGCTGAGGCGCCACCAGCAATAAAAACGGCTGCGAGGCCAGCAAGACAACTGCGGATCATCATCTGTTCCCTGTCACTAAGGCGGCCAAGACTAGCCCGCCCTTCCCATGATTCCAAGCAAGGCTTCTGCCACCGTGGCATGGATGATGCCCGGAGGCTTGGCGGGCCGCGTGATCATCACGACGGGAATTCCAAGGCTCCGCGCCGCATGGATTTTTGCAATGGTTGTGGGGCCGCCCGCATTCTTGCTGACAAGACAAGTGATGTTCGAACGTCGCATCAGGGACATCTCACCTTCAAGTGCATGCGGCGGGCGGTCCTGCAACAGGTGCCACCGGGCCGGCAAAACCCGATCCGGCGCTTCGATGGTGCGGATCACGCCTGACAGGTCTGCCCGTGCGAGAAAATGGTCGAGGGCTTTGCGTCCCGTTGTCAGCAACACGCAAGCCTGTGACGGAACATGGCGCGCCGCCTCCGCCATGTTCAAGGCTTCGATCCAGGTGTCACCTGGCACCAGTGTCCAGGCGGGTCGTTCCAGGCGCATGAGTGGCAGACCGGCCGACTCACAAGCGGTATGGGCATGAGCCGACATTTGCGCGGCGAACGGGTGTGTGGCGTCAACGACGTGGGTGATGGACTGGGAGCGGAGGTACTGCGCAAGCCCTTCCACGCCACCAAAACCACCCACATGAATTTCGCCTTTCGGCAACAGGGGTTTGCGTGTCACGCCTGCAAATGAAGTGACCACGGCCCTGCCCTGATCCACGAGGGCGTTGGCAAGCTCCCGCGCCTCAGCAGTTCCAGCCAAGATAAGAATGCGCTCAGCCGGCATGGGCAATGATTTTCCCATTGCGATCCACGATCATGACGTCCGCCTCTATGGGTGAGCCCGCCAGCACATGTTTGACCCGTGCCAGAGCTTCGGTGGCCACCTGTTGCGCAAGGCCTGGTTCAACCATCTCCAGAACAAGCTGTGCTGTGTTGGCGGCGAGCACAGCCGCGCGCAGCTCAGGGGACACGCGTTCCGCCAGCCAGGCAAAGTCCACTTGCGATCGGCCCGAATGCAAATCCATCGCCCCTTGCGCCAGCTTGACGATCTTGCCGAACCCGCCCCCGATCGTGAGGCGCGCCACGGGATGCAGGCGCAGATATTTGAGCAAGCCCCCCGCGAAGTCGCCCATGTCGAGCATGGCTTCAAGCGGCAAATGACAACGCGCACGCACAGCCTCCTCCGATGTGGAGCCCGTGCAGCCTGCCACGTGGGTGATGCCATTGGCGCGGGCCACGTCAATTCCACGATGAATGGAGGCAATCCACGCCGCACAGGAAAATGGATTGACGATGCCAGTGGTGCCGAGAATGGAAAGCCCGCCGATGATGCCAAGCCGCGGGTTCCAGGTTTTGAGGGCCAGCGCCGCACCGCCGGGAATGGAGATCTCGATTTCCGCTCCCCCACCCAATTCAGCGACAACCGCTTCCATCATCCGGCGCGGCACGGGATTGATGGCGGGCTCGCCCACAGCCACCGGCAGGCCGTGCTTTGTCACAAGCCCCACACCTTCGCCCGCCTTGAACACCACGCCCGTTGGCAAGCGGCGCACAGTCGCAACAACAGTCGCACCATGGGTCACATCGGGATCATCGCCCGCATCTTTGACGATGCCGGCACGCGCCCATTTTCCGTCATGACCATCTGGGCCATCACCCAGTTCTTCGAGGGCCAGTGCAAATGCGACCTCCTGCCCCTTGGGCAGAGTGATTGTAACGGGATCCGGAAAGCGGCCGGAGACCAGCGCTGTCAAGGCGGCCTTGGTGGCAGCGGTGGCGCAGGCCCCTGTCGTCCAGCCCCGCTTCAGTGTCTGTTCTGGCTTTTGCAAGCGCATGGCCCGTGGGTATAAGGGGCCATGAGCGTGACGCCAACGAAAAGTGCCAAAACCTGGGAAGGCGGCAGCAATGCGCCGGGCTTTGCACGGTTGGACGCAGAGACATTTCCACTGTTCGAGGCGGGCTGGGTGTGGCTGGTAGGGGCTGGCCCTGGTGCACCGGGATTGATGTCACTGCTCGCCTACCACGCGATGCAAACCTGTGACGTGGTGGTCTATGATGCTCTGGTCAACCCGGACATTCTGCGCTGGGTGCGCCTCGGCACCGAATTGGAATATGCCGGAAAGCGCGGCGGCAAGCCCTCCCCCGTGCAGCGCAACATTTCCGTGCGCCTCATCGAACTGGCCAAATCGGGCAAGCGCGTGCTGCGTTTGAAGGGCGGCGACCCCTTCATGTTCGGCCGGGGCGGCGAAGAAAGCCAGACCCTCGCTAGGGCCGGCGTTCCTTTCCGCATCGTTCCGGGGATCACGGCGGGCGTCGGCGGCCTTGCCTATGCCGGCATTCCCGCCACCCACCGTGATACCAACCACGCGGTGGTTTTCCTTACCGGACATGACGCCACCGGAAAAATGCCAGCCAATGTCAATTGGGCGGCAATCGCCACGGCAGCGCCGGTCATCGTCATGTACATGGCTGTCAAAAACCTGGGCGAGATCGCCCAAATCCTCATAGACAACGGCCGCGCCGCCGCTGATCCCGTGTGCATCATTTCCAACGCCTCGTTGCCCCAACAGCAGGTGGCCATGACCAGCCTTCAAGATGCAGGCCGCTTTGTGACGGATCACGAACCGCCGACACCCGCCCTTGTGGTGATCGGCCACGCCAGCGACTGGCGCGAAATGCTTGACTGGTACAGCCCGGCCCTGCGGGAGAACGCGATTGGCTAAGGCCTTTGTGGTTGCCGCCCCCACCTCCGGCAGCGGCAAGACCTTGCTGACGCTCGGGCTGTTGCAGGCTTTTCGCCACAAGGGCCTTAAGGTGCGGGGCGCCAAGGTGGGGCCGGACTATATTGACCCCGGATTTCACGCCGCCGCAACCACCGCGCTGTGTTTCAACCTCGACCTCTGGGCCATGGGCAAGGCGGGGTGTGGCGCCCTGCTCTCTGCCTTGGGTCAGGATGCCGACCTCGTAATCGTGGAGGGGGTAATGGGCCTGTTTGACGGGCCGCAGGGTGCCAAAGGTTCAACGGCCGATCTGGCGGCAGCCCTTGGCCTGCCCGTGGTGCTGGTGATTGACTGCGCCCACCAGGCGCAATCCATTGCCGCACTGGTGCATGGCTTTGCCACGTTGCGCAAGGACGTGCCGATTGCGGGTCTGATCCTGAACCGGGTGAAGAGTGACCGTCACGAACTGTTGCTGCGCGAGGCCCTGCAAGTTGGACCGCCGGTGCTGGGGGTGATGCGACACAGTGACTCTGTCCACATGCCGTCCCGGCACTTGGGACTGATACAAGCGCAAGAAAATCAGCAGCTTGAGGCCTTGATCGAAAGTGCAGCCGCAGGAGTTGCACGTGAAACAAGGCTTGACAATCTCCTGGAAATTTCTGTGCTAATTTCGAATCAGGCTTGGGCGACGCTCCTGCCGCCTCCGGCCCAGACCATTGCAGTCGCCCGCGACCTGGCCTTCGGGTTCTCCTATGCCCATATGATCCAGGGTTGGCGCAATGCCGGGGCCAGCGTTTCCCATTTTTCGCCTCTCGCCGACGAGGCCCCCGACAGCACGGCCGAATTTGTTTTTCTGCCTGGCGGCTATCCGGAACTTCATGCCGGAAGCCTGGCGGCCAATGGGACGTTTCTGCGCGGACTGCGCCGCCACGGCGGAACGATTTATGGCGAGTGCGGAGGCTATATGGTTCTGGGCCAGGGCCTCGTTGCTGCCGACGGAACGCGCCACGCCATGGCAGGCCTGCTGCCGGTGGAAACGAGTTTCGCCCGCCGCAAGCTGCATCTGGGATATCGCCAGCTCACAATGGGGCAAGGCCCCTTCCCGGCGCAGTTGCGCGGCCACGAGTTTCACTATTCAACGGCCACCGAAACCGCCCGCGTCGAGCCGCTGTTTCTCGCAAAATCGGCTGCGAGCGCGGATCTTGGGCCCTTGGGGCAGCGCGTGGGCCGGGTGATGGGGTCCTATGCCCATGTGATATCGGCTGCGCCATGACCGCAAAGGCCATCATGTTCATGGGAACGGGCAGCGATGTGGGCAAATCCCTCATCGTCGCCGGGCTGGCGCGGGCCTTTGCCAAGCGCGGACTGCGCGTCGCCCCTTTCAAGCCGCAAAACATGTCCAACAACGCCGCCGTGGCGGTGGACGGCGGTGAGATCGGCCGCGCCCAGCATGTGCAAGCGCGCGCGGCGGGCGTGAAACCCTCGGCCCACATGAACCCGGTTTTGCTGAAACCCGAGCACGACACCGGTGCCCAGGTGATTGTCCAGGGAAAGCGCATGGCCACGTTGACGGCGCGGGACTATTTTGCCCGCCGCCTGGAGTTTCTTCCCGCCATTCTGGACAGTTTTGGCAGGCTCGCAGCACAGCACGACCTTGTGCTGGTGGAGGGGGCCGGAAGCCCCGCCGAAACCAATCTGCGCCAGGGCGATCTTGCCAATTTCGGCTTTGCCCAAGCGGCGGGCTTGCCCGCTGTGCTCGTGGGGGACATTCACCGGGGTGGTGTCATCGCTTCGATTGTTGGGACACATGCGGTGCTCGACGAACCGGACAGGAGGCTCATGAAGGCCTTCTTGATCAACAAGTTCCACGGCGATACTGAACTCTTTGATGAGGGACGAAACGAGATCGAACGGCGCACTGGCTGGCCTTGTCTTGGTGTCATTCCACATTTTCCGAAAGCCCGGGACCTGCCTGCCGAAGATGCCTTTGGGCTTGAGACGGCGCACCGTGCAGGAACCGGAAAGCTGAAAATCGCCGTGCTCCGCCTGCCCCGCATTGCCAATTTCGATGACCTCGATCCCTTTCGTCTTGAACCCGGCGTGAGTTTGCGTTTCCTGTCTCCGGGAGAAGTCTTGCCCGCAACCTGCGATCTCGTCCCTCAGCTTAGCGTCGGTGACGTACGGGGTGACGACGAGTACGTCGGTGACGATCTCGGGCTCGAACTTTGTGCTGGGGGCG
>JANPDD010000203.1:0-12123 GCA_031431295.1 Hyphomicrobiales bacterium
AGTGAAAAAAACTGCACACGTTCGCGCATGTTCCAATTGTAGAATAAAGGTAAACTATTGAATATCAAGAGAAAAACATTCGCCGTGGCACCGATGATGGATTGGAACGGCAACTCAAGGAAATCAACAAGTCATGTGCGCTATGTGCGCAGCAAGAGACTGTGGGTTGCGTGATGTCTGTTGAAAAGCCTCAGCAAGAACTAGCGATTTGCCCTTGCCGCAGTATGAATGCCTGACAGGCAATACCGATACCGATCGACTTTCGCGATACTTGGAGTTTGGCTCAAACGAACGGCACTGTTCTGGTGGCGAAACCGCAACATGCACATTCATGGATGACAAACTGGACTTCAGCCGGCCGTTTCGAGTGGCTGATAAAATCTGTCTGCAGGTTGACGCAAAGCAGCCGTGGCATGACTGTAGTCACACTTCTCACCTTGAAATTTGGCAGATGCTCGCAACCTTTCAACTGACTGGCCGTCAGCGCAGTGTCTCCTGACCTGATTTTGCTCCAGCTATCAGCAGGTCATATCACCGCTCACCAGGGCTTGTCTGGAAAAATTGTAGCCGATGTCGCAAATGTATTCACCTGCACCAAGATCGAAACAACGCAGTCCATCACCATCTGTCTTTACCTGCCCACCAGTGCACAAATCAGCTTCTCCTTTTGACTTCATTTTCTTGTACATTTTTTGTGCGACGCTGCCGCGCAACTCAAAGTAGATGTTGCAAGTCGGCGATGGATTTCCGTCTCCGCAATTCCCGTTGTCGATGCGATATACACCCTCAATCAATTCGCTTTTGATATCGGCGAACGTGTTGGAAGGCATGATTGCCAATGCCACTACTGCTATTGTTGTTACAGCAGCGCTGACCCAAATTCTTTGGAAGCCTTGCATTTGAAGCTCTCCTATTGACGGGCAAATCGATTTCGGCCCAATTGTTGGTGTCGGTGAAGCTTGAAAAGGTTCACGGAAAAACTACTCGCCAACTGATATTGCAAGTGTGACGCCACCCTTGCCATTGTGGGTGAGGTCACTGGCCGTGGCGCGAAAGAACAACTGGGTGTTGTCGACCCGCTGCGCCGCTTTGCCTCCCAGTGTCAACGACACGACCTGACCTGGTGCCGAAATCGGCTTGCCTTCTGTATCGCGCAGAACGATCAGGAGATCAGCACCGTCCCTGAACTGCTCGTCGTTGAGGATGACCATGTGGTTCTTGATGTCATACTGGCGCAGGATCTCGCGGCGCTCATCTGCGCGGGCCTTGTGGTCGTCAAAAGCATCCCAATAGACGCTGCTGGCCGCAAGGTACAGTTGGCCGCTCATCCGTGCCTCTGCCTCTGCCTCCAGGTATTCACCCAGCGCCATGCCTTCAAGCCATTCGGCCAGGGCCTTCTTTGTTGCCATTTTCGCGAGATCACGCCCTATGCCTTTGGCGAGTTTGCCAGCTTGCGGCGATGTCGCGGCCTTCTTCAATGCTTCCATGAATGTCACCTTGGTCAGGCCAGACAGATTTCTGAGCAAGCCTTCGCTCACCGCCTTGGTGAATTTGACCCGGGACGCTCGCATTATGAGAAGGGCTTTTTCAGCAGCCTGGGCCTCTGTCCTTCCAACAATCCGGTAACCGGTTTCTGCACTGCCTTCGACAGCCTGATCGATGAGTTCCATATAGACGCGGGAGTCGCGGGCCCGCAGATACAGGCTGACAATGACACTTGCGGTTGGGCTTGTGATGCCTGATATGGTAGCGCGCTTCTTGGAGTATTCAAGTGCTTCATTCAAATCGCTGCGAATATCAGAAAGCGGCCCGCCGTCCCCGGTCATGATTGAGGGAGCCAAGCTCGGCTCGTAGAAACTTGGGGGCCCAAGTATTGCTGCCTCAATGACTTTCTTCGCACCTTCGCCAAGTGCGCCCACAGGTCCGGCCTCAAGCGTTTTTTCCAAGACATCGGCAAGATTGAATGCTGTCTCAGTTATGCCTTGCGCCACCGCTGAGCGCATGATGCCGTCAACCAACCGCAGTTGTGCATTGCTGGCATTGTTGTGCTCCGCTACGAATTCGGCGCGGGTTTCCTTGCGAATGGTCGACGCCTGCGCCAGCACCGCGCCAAGCCCTGCGATCTCGCGGTCAAGGAAGTCCAGAACTTCGGAAGGGTCCCATGCTTCGACCTTGTAGCGCATGGCAGCACCTTCCTCGGCTTCCACGCCAGCAATGCGAAAGGCTCCCGCATTGAACTGTGCCAAAACCAATTCGGCCTGGTCGAGCTTTTCTTGCGCCTGGACCAAGTGAAGTTCTGCCTCGTCAATGCGGCCATGGGCAAGGTCCTGAACCGAAACAGCCCCAAGCAAAGTGATGTCGGCCCGGCTCTTGGCGTGGAAGGCATCCCGGGCGGCCTGCACCAATTGCTCGCGTTCAGTTTCAAAGCCCAAATCCTTGCCTAAACGGTCGATCTCGGAGGTGACGTTGGCGAGTTCGGCCTGCATACTGTCATAGGTTGCGAAGACATCGTTCGATTGGATATTGCCCTTGTTGACAATGATGTTTTCATAATACGCGTTGACACGCCGGGTCAGTGTATCGCGTCGTTTCTCGAGGCGCTGATAGGCGGCAGACTTGCCTGCATTGGCCGGGGCGTAGTCATTGATCGCTTGCGTGGCGGCAGCGTAACGGGCCTCCGCTTCGACGCTCGCCTTGTGCACAAGGCCTGTCGCGGCGCGCCGCGCTTCATACTCCGCGTTCAAAGTCCTTACATCATCCTGGGTGCGCTGAAGATCGTGTTGGGCCACGGCAACCTTGGATTCCAACTGCAACTTCCTCTGTTCCGAGCCATTGTAGCTGATATCCAGATCGACGATACGCAACAGGGTGTCTTCCTGCATGCGCTGCAAAACGAGGGGCTTGTCGTAGGGTGAGTGGATGCCCTCGATGTCCTTGTATGCCGGGTCATAGGTGACATTGAGCCGCCACCACAGGCCTTCGAGACGGGCCGATTTGTCGCGCGGATTGTACCAGATCTCAAGTTCAATCCATTCCGGTGGCGAGAACGAGCTGATCAATCCCCTGATGACCCAATCCGGCAGGTCGGTAATGTCGCGTGTATCGCGCAGTGTACGACTGGCAGTCAGGCGCATTCCATCGAAACTTGCCTCATCATAAATAAAACGCCGACCACCGCTTTCCTCGACTTCGATCGCAACGGCACGGCCCTTGCCTTGAGGGTTGTTCTTCAATCGCAGCGGATCATGCTGCTTCACCGGTGGAAGCTTCAACACCGCTTCGGCGGCTGCAATACGCTCCCGCAATGCCGCAATCTCGACTTTGCTGATGTTTTCCGAACGGACGCGGTCATAACGGAACGGCGGGTTCAGCTTTTTGAATTTCTTTTGTATGACCTCGCCGCCCTGGGGATCAACCCAGACATAGATTTTGTCTTTCTCAAGCGCCGCGAGTTGTTGCTTGGCATTGTCAATCTGTTCAAGTGCCAATGCGGCTGGATCCGACCTGGCAGCGGCCGCTGCTTCAATCTCTCCTCCACCCCGAATTGTCCACAAAGCACCATCATCGCTGCGCCACACACCGAAAACATCGGCGTTGATCTTGGCCTGGGAGTCCGGCGTGATCCGGGTGACCGGTGCCGCATCGGCTTCGACGTCGAAGACGAGTTCGTTGTTCACGACCTTTCCAGCAGCACCACCGTGCAAGATGACATCATCTGCTCCTGCGCCTAGTTCAACCCGCGCAAGGACTGAGGAAGTCTCCGGATCCCATTCGATCTCGACGCTTTCGCCGGGACCGGCTTCCAGCTTTGTGCGTTTCTGGAGGGGCGCAAGTTGCACAGCAAGCGCGCTGTGAAAAGACTGGGCAGCGGCATTCAGCGTTTGAGATTTGCCCGTCAATGAGAGAATGGCCGCAAGGGCGACACGCTGGGCAGCGCCATCGCGTGCGGCAAGCAGCCGGTCCAGGGCTGCGCGATGTCCATCCACAGAAAGGTCAAGGCCAAGTGCTGTCGTCAAGGAGGCAAGATCAACAGGAGTTTTTGGCGCTGCTCCCGCCCAGCTCCGCAGCCGCACCCGCGTCATCACGGCGTCCACGCGCTGGGCCAACGCGGCATCGCCTGATGTGGCGTAGTCGGCAGCGTCGATCTGTGAAGTGAGGGACCGTGCCATCGCAACAAGATGCGCGGGCACATCTGCTGCCCTCCCCGCGCTTGCTGCGACAAGCACGAAGAGGATGACTGCTATCCATCGCAAGTTTGACATGGCCTGGCAACTCGCTCTTCGGCGGAATCGTCAGGGTGCCAATTTGACAGTTTCGATTTCCACAGATTCAATCTTCACTTCAACTTCGCCCAAGGCCTCCGCATACTTGCTGGTGGTAAACACGAACTTTCCCGGTGGACGAAGCGATGTCAGCGCTTGCGTCTCGTGGACAATCTGCTTTCCATCTTCCCCAACTTCGCCGTCAGGCCTGAAAGACGTGACATAGGAACGACCGCGCTTGGAGAGCGTGAGCTTGCCCTTGACACTGAAGCCTTCAGGCTTGGCCGTGCTGAAGCCCTGCGCTTTGCCCAGAACCTTGTCCGCGACGGTTTCCGTTCCGTTGCTGAGCTTCAAGAGCCGAAGATTCATCTGTTTCCTGTTGTCACCGGATGACGATGAACCTGTGTTGTATGTGGAGCTGAACAAATATGCCGAGAGGAAATTCTTTTCGTCAGCCCTTAAAGCGATGCCAAGCTGGTCTCTCAGGCTCTTGAACTCCCCCGCGAAAATCACATGGGCGTCCCAGTCGCCTTCCGGCAGATCGCGTTCAAGCTGGATCAGATTGGCGCTGTCCGTCTTGCCGAAACCACCGACGGCGCCATTCACCATCAGCAGCTTGCCATTCTCGACGATGTAACCGTCTGGATTCGGATTGTTCACGACCCAATGCTCGCCAAGATCAGTGCCATCGAAATCATCAAAGAACACCCGCTCATGCACCGGTTCTGCTGGCGCTTCGACAACTGCTTTCTGGACCTCGGCCAGTGCGCTTGAAAGCCCGTCCGAATTCTGGGCATCAAAGTACTTCCCGCCGGTTTCATCAGCGATGCATTGAACGGTCTGACGCTGCTTTTCATTGAGCGTAAATCCCACCACATGCGCCTTTATGCCCAAACCCGTATCGCGGATCGCCCGTGCCGCTGCACAAGGGTCGCCTCCACATTCCTCAATGCCGTCGGTGACGAGTACGATGCTGTTGGACTGCCCCGCCTGGGACGCAAAACTGCTCGCGGCGCGCTCAAGCGCTGCGGCAATGGGGGTCTCGCCCTTTGGCTGGCTTGCCAGAATTGAACGGGAGATTCCCACGCCATCTGTGGTGCCGATCGGGGAGACGATCTCAATATCCGAGCAGTCTTTGGCTTTGCGGTGGCCATACATCAGAAGTCCAAGGTTGGTGCCCTCGGGCATTTCGCTCAAGGCCGAAACCATGGCGCGCTTGGCGGCGTCAGCGCGGCTCTCGCCGCTCTCGATCTGCTTCTTCATGGAGCCGGAAGAGTCAAAAATGAACATCACATTTGAGCCGCTGTCTTCTGCATGTGCAGGAAGTGCTGACGTCGAGAGCAGCAGGGCGCCGACGATCGGGGCAAGCAGGGACTTCATGGTTTTCTCCTTTGAAGATCGAGCAATATGGCTCTTGCGGTTGACGGGCGTATTTCCTAACATTGTATGAACTCCTCCTGTCGGTCGCATATGGAACAAGATCGTCACTCACATGAGTGTCGCGAGGGGCAGAAAAGGTTCACACTGGGAAGGACTATTTTTTGTGAACCGGCGGTGCTCGTTCTGCTTGCATCCGTTAGTCCAACTACTGTTGAACAATCAAATTTGCATCCAGCTTTTCTGCTTCGTCGACGAGAACCATGGCATCAGCCCGACCGGCCCCAACAGCATTCGCCGGTGCTTTCAGTTTGCTCGCGCTGTCCCTCAGAATTTTCCGGAAGGTATTCGCATCGATCTTGCCTGCCCGCTCCATGGCGAGGGCAGCAAGGCCTGAAATATGAGCCGCCGCCACTGATGTTCCTGTTGTGATGGCTGAGGTATTGCCGGGAGCGAGAACGATAATTTCCACACCGGGTGCTGCCACCGCAATATATGTGCCGCGGTTTGCCAATTTGAAGACGCGGTCGCGTGAATCGGTTGCGCTCACCGCCACGGCATTTTCGTCCGCAGCCGGATAAAGTGGCAGGGACTTTGTACCGGCATTGCCAGCAGACGCGACAAAAATCACGCCCTTCCCAGCCGCTGTTTTCATCAGGCGGCTGAGAAGCGGATCGCGCGGGCCTGCGAAACTCATGTTGATGATGGAGGCAGTCTGGGAGTGGGCCCAGTCAACGCCCTTGAGAATGTTAAAGGTGATTCCGCCCATTTGGCCTTCCGGGTCTTTGGAGAAGCACTCAATGGCAAGAAGTTTTGATTGTGGCGCTGTTCCCAGGATTTGACCGTGCGCGGCAATGGCACCAGCCATGGCGGTGCCATGGCCATCAGCCGCGGTGGATGGATAATCAACCGCCGCATAGGAGTTCTTGATCGAATTCTGCAGACTGTTGTGGAACGTATCGATGCGCGAGTCGATGAGTGCCACGACAACATCCTTGCCGGTCGCCCGTTTGTGCGCTTCGCCCACGCGCAACTTTACATTGGCATACTGCAACTGCCCGCTGTCGGCGGAACCCGAACTTTCAGTGAGTTCATAGTGATAGTCAGGCTGGGCCGATTCAATATCGGGATTGGCTTCGAGGGCAATTATGACTTGTGACACGGTTCGGCCGTCGGTGATGGCATAGCGGTGCACTGTGCGGTTCAGCAATTGCAGGAGCGCCTCATCAACTCTTCTTAGATTCTGCGCCTGAACGACGTCGGCAAGGGCATCCGCCGGGCTATTCGGTTTCAAGACGAAAAGCACCTCGTCGATATTGTATCGGGTCTCCCCATTCGGGGGCACGCCGCCAATTGGTTCCAGGGAATGAGCAGTAACGAGTTTCGGCTTGGTTGAGGGCTTTTTCTTTGCCGGAGCAGGGGTGGCGGTTTGTTTCTTTTTCTTTGTCGGCACCGGTGCCGCGGTCTTCTTCTTCTTGAGAAGCTTCATGACATCAATGGAAACTCCAATACCCAAGCCGCCACCCTGATTTTCGTTGGCCCTGGTGTGATTGGCGGTCAGCAATGTGAGACCCAAAAGGACCGCTGTCACCAAAGCCAACAGTCTCTGTGCAAAGGGGAAAGATTTCAACTTGAGATCCTCCTACGGTGCGGCCCGCGATACAAATGCGACAATATCTTTTTTGGACTCAATTTCCCGGATTAGCCTGTCAATTCCAAGTTCACCATCCTGCGGCGCGTCGAGGCCAATTGTAAAGAGGCCGCCGCCGGACGGTCCCTTGAGAATTCCCGCGTCAAGCTCGTCGAGCAGCTCCGCGACATTCGAAACCGTGGCACCGGGCACAAATTTTACGATCAACCGCACGTTTTGGGTCGCGATGTCGTTTTCCGGAACGGATGCAAGCTCGGGTCCGGAACCCTGATTTTGGAGCGCCAACATGCCAATCACACCGGATTGAACCACCAAAACCAGCGCTGCGGCAACGGCAGTGTAAACAAGGGTTCGCGGCTGCACCCCGGCCACGAATTCCGTGAACCGTTCGGTCAGGAGCCGCCATGCGAATTTGCTGTTTGAGCGCTGGACAGATGGAAGTCTCGACATAATGTTGCCGAGCACCCGTGGAGCGGGTGGCGCTATGGATTCGTTGATGTCGTCAACGGCCTCGGCCTCGTCCCGGGCCAATTCCAGCGCTTTGCGCAGGCGGGCGTCGGTCACCAATGCAGTTGCAATGCGATTGCGTGTTTCCGCATCCAGGGTGCCATTGATGTACCAAGGCAGCAAGGCCTCGAGTTCATCATAACCTTGGGGCATTTCATTAGGTGTCATGGCCAGCCTCTGTCGATTCCAGCCAACTTCAGCATTTCAGAGAGCTTCTTTCGCGCATAGAACATCCGCGTTTTAACGGTGTTGAGCGGTATTCGCAGGATCTCTGCAACTTCATCGATGGATTTTCCGTGGTAGTAGACGAGATCAACAACGTCGCGGTGCTCAAGCCCAAGTCTTTCAACGCACTGCCTGAGCAGCGCCTTCTTGTTTGATTTCTGGGTCGCAACTTCGGGCGTGTCTGCCGAATCCGCAACTTCCGCGAGTTCCGCATGTTCTGCTGCAGGCGGATATTTCCGCAGATATTCCAGTGCCTTGTTGCGCGCGATCCCGCACAGCCACGTATTGACGGTTGACCGGCCTTCGTAGCCGCCGGCCTGCCGCCAGGCAGCAAGGAAGACTTCTGAGAGAACATCTTCTGCCGCAGAGGGGTTGCGCAACAAGCGCCTGATAAAGCGGTGAATTCTCAAATTGTGGCGGGCATAAAGAGCGCGGAATGCCAGCTCATCACCGGTCGCAATGCGGTCAACAAGCTGGCGGTCGTCGCGGGACGTGGCGGTTTCGTCGGTGGCCAACTCGATGAAGCGGACCATGCCCTCAAGTCCCCGTCCCATGGCGTCGTTAAGAATTATGGTGTCGAACATAATCATATCTCATTGCAATCGCCAGATTTTTTTCAAAACGCCAACGGCGGCACAATTGCTCGTGCCACCGTTCTCCCCGTCGGTTTCAAAACATGCCAACTTCCATCAGCTTCCTGATCTTGCGCTTCATCTTGCGGCGGGACCGATCTTCCTCGATCGGCATGACTTCCATCGCCTGGCGACGTTCGAGCTTGTGGTGCTTTTTGGGCTTGTGACCCATTCCGTTGATCTTGCCAAGAATGAGTTGGCTTGCAACCGACACCGCGACATCGCGGGCGATGTCATTGGCTGCATTTTGCATCGCTTTGTCGGGCTTCTTCACGCGGATGGGTTTCGGTGTCTTGATCTTGCCGCCACCGCTCTCGGTCTTTCTCACAAACTTCTTGCCCGGCTTCTTTTCAGGCTCCATCGGTTCGCCCAGATAGGATTGTTCGGTGGTGTCACTGAGAAGCTTGCCATTGATCCTTATTTCTCCGACCCCCGGGAGCCCGTGCACGGTGCCAGCGGTCAACTGTTTCCAGCATTCTGCCAGTGCCTTCCAGGCCGCTTGGTCATAGTCCTTGGCATCGGCACGCATCTCGTCGGCCTTGGCGCGGTGTTCCTTTGCCGTTTTCTCCCAATCCTTGGCCTCGGTCTCGGCTTCAACTGCCTGCTCGTTCCAATAGTCGGCATCAGCTTCGGCCCGATCATTCCAGAAGTCGGACTGGTTGGGGTTGGGCTTCGAACTGTCGGCCATCGCGCGCCGCTCATCGGCCCGGGCATGCTGTGTCTTGGCATTTTGTTCGGCCGCATCGGCCAGTTCGTCCCATCCCGCCGCACCGCCAAGGTTGTTCTGGTCGGTCGTATGAGAGTCTTCCCACTGGGCCTGGTTGAAATTCTCGAATGCCGTTTTGCACGGGTCGAAATAGCGCAAAGGTATCGATTTCGCGAGGGCGGGTGTGATGGATGAGGTGGCGGCAACCAGTGTCAAAGCTGTGCCGATCAGCAGGTTCTTGAACATTTTAGGTCTCCTGTGTTGCTTGGTGCAGCCCTTCATGGGCGTGCGTTCACAGGGTTGGTTGCAGCGGGGGAGAAAAAGGTTCACGGCATTCGTGGAAATTCAAGAGGCCCGAAGCCCGCGTTTGCACAGCTTTTCCAATTGCGAGGTGAGGTGGGGTCGAGCTATGAAGGGCGTGTGCAGTGACCCGTTTCGTGTGCGCAATGTGTGCACTGAACCGAGGAAAATAGGCTTGATGACCGCGAAAACACCGTTTTCTGCGCACAGGTTTAGTTGTGCCCCCATGATGGATTGGACGGACCGGCATTGCCGCGTCTTCCATCGTGTCCTCACGCGCCATGCGTTGCTCTATACCGAGATGGTGACGGAGATGGCGGTGCGGCGCGGGGATCGAACCAAGCTGTTGGGTTTTGACCTCCATGAACAACCCGTGGCTCTGCAGCTCGGTGGCAGCACTCCGGCGGGTCTTGCTGAAGCCGCGAGGATTGGTGAGGACTTTGGTTATTGCGAGGTCAACCTCAATGTCGGTTGCCCGTCGGACAGGGTGCGGGATGGGCGTTTCGGCGCCTGCCTGATGGCGGAGCCGCAACTTGTGGCGGAATGTGTCGCGGCCATGCGCAACGCCGTGGCCATTCCCGTGACGGTGAAATGCCGCATTGGCATTGACGATCAGGATGATGATGCGGACCTGCAGAATTTTGTTGAGACAGTGGCGAAGGCCGGTTGCACCACCTTCATCGTCCATGCCCGCAAGGCCTGGCTTGACGGCCTCTCACCAAAGGAGAACCGGGAAATTCCGCCGCTGAATTATGAGCGCGTCTATCGCCTGAAACAGTCGCGGCCTGACCTCACCATCATCGTCAACGGCGGCATTGCCAGTGTGCAATCATCGCTCGGCCACCTCCCCCATGTCGATGGCGTGATGCTGGGCCGTGCGGCCTACCATACACCCTGGGAGCTGGCCTCGGTCGATCCTCTGTATACGGATGAAAAACCCCCGGTCGCATCGCGCCGCGCGGCCGTTGAAGCCATGCTGCCCCACATTGAACGGAATGTCCGGGCAGGGCTGCCGCTGCACCGCATCACCCGGCATATGCTGGGCCTCTATCATGGCCAGCCTGGTGGCCGCATCTGGCGGCAAATCCTGTCGACCGAAGCTGGCCGTCCCGGGTCTGGAGTGGATGTTTTGCACAAAGCGTTGAATGCGGTGGAAGAGCAGGCAGCGCGGGTTCTGGAAGCAGCCTAGGTCGAGCTCCAGGAAGTTATCCACCTAGGATTGTATGCCTCTCATTGGCCCGACGTTGCACCAGGATGGCGTTTACGGGTTTCAGCTACGGGGGTAGCGGGCACAGCCTGAATCGCGCTGTACGGCCCTATAATGTGATTTAAGGCCTATATTAGGAGCGGCTTTGGCAAACCCTTCATTCGACCGCCAGCCGGCCCCGCCTGCCGCCGCGGCGCGACTTCCGCAAGGTGAGGGTTGCCACGCGCTCCGGCAACTCCGCCATGATGCGGCGGCGCACTGCGGGTTCCATGGCAATCCAGCCGCCGATTTCACCGCGTGTGCGCCCGCAACCGATGCAAATACCGGTTTCCGGTTCAATGACGCAGAGCCTGACGCAAGGCGTCTCGATTTCACCAATCGGGTGGTCGGTCATGGGCCAAATCCTGCGCGGGAATCGTCTTGCATTCCGCTACTAGCGCAACGGACGATCAAATCGGAACGATTTGAGAGGGAAAAGTTGCGCCAATACATTGAGTTTACGAGCATCGTTTCCGCAGTCAATTGATGATTGAGATTCCAATTGACCGCGCGATGCTCTTTAGCGGCAAATCGTGACGGACGGGCGTCAGTTTTTCAAGATCAATTTTCCGTCAGAAACGGAAAAACTCCTTAAGCGCCCAAGGAAGCTCATGCCGAGAAGGGTGCCCTTCATGGCCCCTTGCTGCAGGACAAGCCCATCCACGTCGCGGACTCTCACGTTGTCGATCATGACGTGTTTCAGCTTGACGCGGGCCGCTTTCCCCTCGCCATTGGCGGTCATCACTTTCACCGAATAGTCCAGCGACCGGGGTTTGAGGCCGACGTTTTCCGCGTCTTCGTAGGAGAGCGCAACTGCGGTTGCGCCCGTATCGACCAGCACCATGACGGCGCGCCCGTTGATGTCGGCTTTGGTCACAAAGTGTCCGCCATTGACCGCCGAAAGCTCGGTCATTGCCATGAGGCGCGGTGCAATGTGTGTCTCTTGCACGGGCCGGAATCCCGGCAAGCCGGACGACATTGTCAGCAGCACCGCAAGGCCAAGACTGGGCAGTGGGCTGGCAAGACGCATCAGACTGAACTCCTGGGATTTCTACTTCGCAGGAACTCTAGGCCCACCGCTTTGTCCAAGGGTTGATGGCGGGTGACAACCTGCGCTTAGGGTTAACCCTTCGTTGCCACGAAGATGCACAGCATGATGAGCTCGCTCAGCACCTGCACGGCGCCGCAGACATCGCCGGTCTGGCCACCGATCAGCC
>JANPDD010000204.1:0-2832 GCA_031431295.1 Hyphomicrobiales bacterium
TGACGAAGAGGACAATCAGTCCCAGATTGGCGTCGGTTTGAAGGCAAATCTCTCGGACATGTTCGCGATTTCTGGCGCTGCAAGTTTTGGGAGCAACGTCACCTATAGTGACGGCGAGAACGAGCCTGACGCCGGTAACGGTTGGGAAGCCAGTGCGGCTATCGTAGCGACACTGTCTGACTCGGTCTCCGCAGAACTCGGTGCAGGCTTCTCGTCTTATGAAGAGGAAGACGACGACGGTGATGTAACAGACACAACGGCTGTTGCCGGTGGTATTTTCTGGTCACCCGCCAGCCAGCTCAAGATGGGCGTTTTGGCCAGCTGGGTTAACAGGGAAGAAGACATCGGTTCTCAGTCTGAGGGCTATGATGACACCCAGGCTGCTTTCGTAACCTGGTGGAGCTTCTAATCCACGGATTTGTTTTTGCAGTACGGCCCGCTTCGGCGGGCCGTATTTTTTTGTGCTAACGGCATGGAGAAGGTGCCCTCATCCCCCTCCCCCCTTGTGGGGAGGGCTGGTGTTGTGAGCATCGCACCTCTGACAAGAATTCCCGTCTTGGTCCACGCATGTGGGCCATCCGCCTTTGATCGAGAGATGGAAACTGCGGCAAAGACTGATCCTCCGCATGCGCAGAGGATGACGAAGGTGTGGCGAAGACCGTGTGCCTCTGCGCCTTCTCCCGCAAGGGGAGATGGGCGAAATTTACCATTGCCGCAGTACTTGAGTTGAACGCCCGCGCGCGGTAGCGAGGGCGCCATGTCCTCCCACGCCCTCAGTCTCGCCCAGGCCCGCAGTTATTTGCGCCAAGGGAAGCCCGAGGCCGCACTGCCGCTTGTCCTGAAGGCGCTGCGGGACAGTCCCAATCTTGCCGAGGCCCATGCCCTGCTCAGCCGCATTCACCACGCCCAGGGCAAGATGGAACTGGCCCTCGCTGCCGCTGAGCGCGCCCTGCAACTGGCGCCCGGCCATGGGGGTCACGCCACATTCCTGGGAAAGCTATTTGTTGAGCTGAAGCTGTATGAATTTGCCCTGCCGCTGCTGCAGGGTGCTTCCACGTCCGCTGGCGACAGCTTCGAGACCTTGGAGGCGCTCGCCAACTGTTCTTTCGACATGGAGCGGGGGCATGAGGCGCTGCCGCTGTTCGCGCGCGCCGTCGCAACAGCGCCTGACGATATTGCCCGCGACGCCGTGCGGCTGCGCATGGCCGAATGTCTTGCCGCCATCAACGACGTCGAAAAGGCCGAAGCCCTTCTCCTTGACCTCTCGACCGCGTCCACCTGTGCCGACAAGGCGCTGCTGCTGCGTGGGCTGACCTGCCGCAAGCCTGTCGATGCAAAACTGGTGGCGGCACTTGAAGCCATGGTGGCGCGGCGGGATCTCAACGCTGAATTCAGGTCACAATTGCTGCTGGCGCTCGGGCGCTGTGCGGACCTCACCGGCGCGCATGATGATGCCTTCAAATTCTGGTCCCAGTCCCGCGCCCTTCTGGGCGTCCGCACCCACAGTGCCGATGCCGTCAAAATCCGCAACATGCAGACGCAGGGCTTTTACGCCAAAGGGTTGCTTGAGGCGGCGAAGCCCTTTGGTGATCCCCGGCGCGATCTTGTGTTTATTGCCGGCATGCCGCGCTCCGGCACCACGCTGACAGCACAAATTCTTGGCGCCCATTCCATGGTCTCAAGCATCGGTGAAACGGACCGCATGAACAAATTGGATGTGGTCTTCCGGCGCGACAATTGGGGGCCGGACGTGAGCCCGAAAATCCTCGCCCTCGCCCAAAAAGGCGGGCTTTTGACGCTCGCCAAGGACGTGAACCGCTTCCTTGCTGTCATGGCGGAACCCGGCCGCCCCTTCATTGTGGAAAAAACGCCCACCAACTCTGAGAGCATGGGCTTCATTCACCTCTGTTTTCCCAACGCGAAGTTCATCCATTGCCGCCGCCACCCGGCCGACACATTCATTTCCGCCTTTCAGCACAACATGAACCGGCTGCATGATTACACCTATGACCAGGTTGCCTTTGCCGAACGCTATCTGGCGCAGGACGCCATCATGAATTACTGGAAGTCCTGCTTTCCGGCGCAAGTGTTTGAACTTGTCTATGAGGAGTTGGTGGCAGATCCTGAAGCCACGGTGCGGCGCCTTGTCGGTTTCTGTGGCCTGGAATGGGAGGATGCCTGCCTCAATTTTCACGAACGGAAATCAACCGTGCGCACCTACAGCAGCCAGCAGGTGCGGCAACCTATTTATGCGGGTTCAGTGGGGCGCTGGAAGGCTTATGAGAAACACCTCGCGCCCTTGCTCAGCGCACTCGGCCGCACCGAAACTTGAATGAATCTGGATAACAACCACAACGTCATTCCCGCGCAAGCGGGAATCCAACTTTTTTCAAACGCACTATGGCCAAGTTGGATCCCCGCGTTCGCGGCGATGACGAGACTTTTTTTGATTTTTGACCCACCGAAAGCCGACCGTGATCAAAGCAAAGACGGATCGCCCACATGCGTGAGCGATGACGGAGTGTTGGGATGAGGAAACCTTTCGCCTGCTTCTGCATGTGCAGCTCTGAGCCGGACGACCAAATCTCAACAATCCCCAGAGTCCCGGGCGGTCAATTGAATCCATTTTTCATCCCATTTCCGTCTTGCTCCACGCATGTGGAGCATCAGTCTTTGCGGCATTCACCGAAACCCAGTCAAAGACGGATCGCCCACATGCGTGGGCGATGACGGAGTGTTGAGGTGAGGAAACTTTTAGCCTGCTTCTGCATGTGCAGATCTGAGCCGGACGACCAAATCTCTACAATCCCAAGAGTCCCAGGCGGTCAATTG
>JANPDD010000205.1:0-5352 GCA_031431295.1 Hyphomicrobiales bacterium
CGATGCGGCGGGCGAGTTCGCGGAATGCCTTCACCTGCACCGCGACCAGGGCCTTGTTTTTGGCGGTGGAGGCATCGGTGTCGGTCACGTCCACTTCCACACCCTGGACGGCAAAAACACTGGTTTCCACCGGGCCTGCCGCCTGGGCGGACCGCCACGCAGGCGCATCAGCACACGCCATAAGCCACGCCAGCAATGCCAGCCTTGCGACTTGCCAAAGAGTATTTGCCATCACCCCGGTTTTTTCGTCCAAAAAGAGTTTTTTGCCGTCCGCAACTGGGCTAGAGCAAATTCCGCCAAGATGGAATCGTCTTGGCGGCAAGAATTTGCTCCAACGTATTGACTTTGCGCGAATTCTTTTCGGCCACATGGTTCCATGAGGCCGGAAAGCGCGCTAAGGAGCGCCCGCAACGCATATTGATTTCAATTGGGGCAAACTAGCGGCATGGGCGACGGCAAACAAGCGTTTCGCAACGGCCTTACCTATGCGGACGCGGGCGTGGACATTGCTGCCGGCAATGATCTCGTCGCGCTGATCAAGCCCTTGGCAAGATCCACACGGCGCAAGGGCGCGGATGCGGCACTCGGCGGCTTTGGCGGGTTGTTCGATCTCAAGGCCTGCGGTTACAAAGACCCGGTGCTGGTGGCCGCCAATGACGGCGTCGGCACCAAGCTGAGGCTCGCCATCGATTCCGGTCTGCACCGGGGCGTCGGCATTGACCTTGTTGCCATGTCGGTCAATGACTTGGTGGTGCAAGGGGCGGAACCCCTGTTCTTTCTCGACTACTATGCCACTGGCAAACTTGACGTGGCGTCGGCACGAGAGGTGATTGCCGGGATTGCCGCTGGCTGCAAACAGGCAGGGTGCGCGCTCATCGGTGGTGAAACCGCCGAAATGCCGGGCATGTACCACGGCAATGACTATGACCTTGCGGGGTTTGCGGTGGGTGCGGTCGAGCGCAAGAAAATCCTGCCCACAAGAACAGTGAAATCCGGTGATGTGATTCTGGGCCTGGCCTCATCGGGGCCGCATTCCAACGGCTATTCGCTCATCCGGAAAATCGTCAGCACCAGCGGATTGCCGCTTGACGCACCCTCGCCCTTCGCGCCGGAACAAAGCCTTGCTGCGGCGCTGCTCATGCCCACGCGCATCTATGTGAAAAGCCTGCTGACGGTTCTACGCGGCGGAAATGCCATCAAGGCTTTGGCCCACATCACCGGCGGCGGTTTCACGGAGAATATTCCGCGCGTGCTGCCGACCGGAACTGTTGCGGAAATTGACCGCTCCCGCATTCCCTTCGCACCGGTGTTTCGCTGGCTCATGGAAACAGGTGGTGTTTCCGAAGGGGAAATGCTGCGAACCTTCAACTGCGGCATCGGCATGATTGTCGTTCTGGCGGAAAAAGATGCCAAGGCCACGGCGGCACGCCTGAAGCGGGCGGGTGAAAGCGTGGTCACGCTCGGCACCATTCGCGTCCGAAAGGGCAAGGAAGCCCAGATCAGCTATTCCGGATTGCTTGGGGCATGAGGCGAATGCGCGTCGGCGTGTTGATTTCCGGGCGCGGCTCCAACATGAAAGCCCTCGTCGCAGCAGCGAAAGAGCCCTCCTACCCTGCCGACATCGTGCATGTGGTGTCCAATGTCGCGGCAGCCGCCGGGCTCGCAATTGCAAAAGCAGAAGGCCTTTCAACCCAGGTGATCAGCCACAGGGACTTTGCCAGCAGGGAAGCCTTTGACGCAGCGCTCAACACCCACCTGCAAGGGCAGTCACTCGATCTCGTGTGCTGCGCCGGCTTCATGCGGATGATGACGCCTGTTGTCATCACGCCATGGCTGGGGCGCATGCTCAACATCCACCCTTCGCTGCTGCCTGCCTACCCCGGCCTTCACACCCATGAGCGGGCATTGGCCGATCACGCCAAGACCCATGGCGCGACCGTGCACTTCGTCACGGCGGAACTTGATGGCGGCCCGATCATCGCGCAGGCGGCCGTACCTGTTTTGACGAACGACACGGCAGAGACCCTGGCAGAGCGGGTGCTTGGCGTTGAACTTCCGCTCTATGTGAAGGCGCTGGCACTGGTGGCATCCGGCCAGATTCACATGAAGATGTCGCCCTGAACGCTTCGGCCTGCCGTCTGCTCCTGCTCCATCCATTTCTTGAGCAGAACCTTCCGGCGTTCGGCATATTTCTCCGCCTGCACCTCGGTTTTGGCCATGCGGTCGGTGCGGAAGGAGCGGAAGTCCTTGCGCAATTCACACCAGCCGATGATCAGCCTCTGGGCATCGAAATAAGAAATGGCGATGGGCCAGATGACGCGCTCCGTCAGAACCCCTGCCTCATCCTGATAGTTCAACAAGACCTTGCGCTGCTCGCGGATGGCGCGGCGCAGCGCTGCCACATCAACGGCATCAGGGAAGGCCCGCCACGCCGGCGGCACAATGAGTGCGGTGTCAAACAACACGGTCTTGAGATCGCCCGGCAGCACGGTGCCCACTTTCGCCACAGCATCGAGTGCAGCGCGGACGAGTTCCTTGTCACCGCGCCGCATGACCCAGCGCAGGCCCAGCATGACGGCTTCGACCTCGTCGGTTGTGAACATGAGAGGCGGCAGATCATAGCCCTGCCCCAGCACGTAGCCCACACCTGCCTCTCCCCGAATGGGTACGCCATCGGTGATGAGGTCGGCAATGTCGCGGTACAGCGTGCGGAGCGACACTTCCAATTCCTCGGCCATGGCCTGGCCCTTCACCGGGCGGCGGTGGCGGCGGAGGATCTGGATGATACGGAGAAGTCTGTCGGCGCGTCTCATGTCTGTGTTGTTCCCACAGCCCCACTCTACTGACAAGCTGCTGACAGCGTGGTGTCAGCAGGCAGGCAAAATTGGCCATACCCCTCTCCCAGGACTGGCGCTAACAGCGGCCTCGAGGAGAACTTCATGCCGCAGCCAATGCCCATCATAATCGACACCGACCCCGGCCAGGACGACGCACTGGCCATTCTTTTGGCATTGGCCTCGCCGGAATTCGAGATCCTTGGCATCACGGCGGTGGCGGGAAATATTCCGCTGTCGTGGACCGAGAAGAACGCCCGCAAGATTTGCGAACTGGCTGGAAAGCCCGAAACCAAGGTCTATGCGGGCGCCATCCGCCCCATGGTGCGCGAGCTGGTGACGGCCGAATATATCCATGGCCGCACCGGCCTGGACGGCCCGGACCTGCCCGAACCCACCATGCCGCTACAATCACAGCATGGCGTGGATTTCATTGTGGAAACCCTGATGACGCGGCCTGCGGGAACCGTGACACTCTGCACCCTGGGACCGCTGACAAATATCGGCCTTGCCCTGGTGCGGGAACCGCGCATTGCGCCGCGCATCAAGCGCATTGTCGCCATGGGGGGTGGGTTCTTCGAAGGCGGCAATGTGACACCCACCGCTGAATACAACATCTATGTGGACCCCCATGCCGCACATCTGGTGTTTGAGGCCGGTGTTCCGATCACACTCATCCCGTTGGATTGCACCCATCAGGCGCTGACAACAGCGGTTCGTGTCGAAAGATTCCGAAAAATGAAGAACAGGACCGGTCCCGCCTGTGCCGACCTGATCGATTTTTTCGAACGCTACGACGAATTTAAGTATGGCCGCGACGGCGCACCCCTGCATGACCCTTGCATCATCGCCTGGCTGCTGAAGCCCGAACTCTTTACGTCCCGGGACGTCAATGTGGCGATTGAGTGTGGGAGCGAACTCACCATGGGCACGACCGTCATTGACTGGTGGAATGTGACCAAGCGCCCGGTCAACGCGACCGTCTGCGGCGGAATCGACGCGGACGGATTCTTCAACCTGCTGACCGCGCGGATTGCAACGTTGGCTTAGATCGCGGTCGGCTTTCGGTGAGTCAAAAATCAAAAAAGATTCGTCATCCCCGCGAACGCGGGGATCCAACTTGGCCATGGTGTGCTCAAAAAAGTTGGATTCCCGCTTGCGCGGGAATGACGGGATATGGGGTTGAACCAACCTTAGCTGATCAGACTCTAACCCTTGCGTGTCCTGCTTCCTGATGTCGGAGCACCCTGTTTTGCCGTGAGGCCACCGGTGCCATAGCGCTTCCTGAATTCCTGTTCCTTGCCTTCGGCCAGCAGGCCCGCCTGCCTGATCCATTCCTCGCGGCGGATACGGCCGTTGAATTTGAGGTGATCGTCAATCCAGTCCACCTGTCCGGCGGTCCAGGCGGCGATCTGGTCGAAGTGGAAAAAGCCCAGGCTCTGCAGCACTTTTTCATTCTTGGGGCCAATGCCGCTGATGCGCTGCAAATTGTCGGCCTTGCCGCGCCGGGCAGCAGCAATGCCCTTGGGACGTTGGGGTTTGCCTTTTGGTTTATCAACGTCTGCGGACTTTGCCGGGAGCGGTGCAGCCACCCGCACGGGCGGTGAAACGGGCGGCGAAACGGGCGGTGGTGGCACCGCAGCTTTTGCCACCGGTCTGGCCCCAGGTCCGGCCACAGGTTCGGCCACAGGTCTGGCCACAGGTTCGGCCACAGGTCTGGCCACGGGCATTTCAGCTTTCGCTGCGGCTGCTGGTTCCATTTGCATGTCCTGGCCCACGGTCCGGCGCAGGAGATAGCCGATCAGCACCCCGATGAAGTAGGCGATGAAGAGAAGAATGGCGAGTTCGACGATGTAGTGAAGCATGGCCGCTCCTCCCCCGGGTCAGGTGTTGGAACTGGAGGCAGGATCAAACGTCCGCCAGCCGATGAATGCGCCAATCAGGAGGGCAAGAACCAGCCAAACCCAATTGTGCTGGACAATTGTCCAGAAACCGTTTGCGAATAAATCCATTGCACTTCCCCTATTTCAAATTCCATTTGGCCGAATCCACGGAACCGCTTTCGCCGTAGCTGGCATCAGAGAGACGGCCTGCGTCAACCCCTGCTTCCGCCAGCGGCTTGACAGGCTCGACAATCGCCCGGTTTGTGACGCGCCGCACCCCATAGGTGCCTGCGACGGCGGCCACGGCAGCATCCAGGGCCTCTTGGCTGGTGGATGTGCCGGTCAGCGTCACGTCGCGGCCCGCAAGCTCAATTTTGGCCCAGGCCAGCGATTCGTTTGCCGTCAATGAGGAATTCGCCCGGCTGAGGACATCGGTTTGCAGGCTGCCTGTGGAAATGTAGCCCGCCGCCAAAAGCGGCAAACCTGCGCCCACAATGGACCATTGTGGCCATTGTGAAGGGCGGAATTGTCTCATGATTGGTACTCCCCCAGGTGCTCCGGATGCGACGCCGACACTGCCGTAAGACGCCGCAAATCAGCGTATTTCCTAGCGCAACGGACGAACAAGTCGGAAC
>JANPDD010000206.1:0-8449 GCA_031431295.1 Hyphomicrobiales bacterium
ATTCCAACTGACCGCACGGCGCGCTAGAATTCCCCGGTAATCGACCGCCCGCTGCCCTCTACATCCCTTGCTTGGACTTTGTTTCGAGATAGTAGTTGGCCTTTCTTCCATAGATGAGCGCACGCAGCATGTTGCGGGTTCTTTCGGAGCGCCGCAGCGGCTCCAGCACTGCATGAACCGTGTCATGAAGAATGACTTTGGCAACGTCCAGAGCCGGTGACACCCCAGGGGGACGTTGCACCAGGCCAAAGCGGCGCAGCGTACCGTTCATGGTCCTGATCTTGTTGAGGCGCACAACATCCGGCGTCTTCCATGTCATGGCCATGGAGATGGAATAACTGGCACCGGTGCTGACCCAGTGCGGCACCATGTAGGGCATGTGCAGGGCATCCCCGGGCTTCAGGGCATGAAGTGTGGCGCGGGATTCAAACCAGTCCTCATAGGGAAGGTTGCGGTGCTTGGAGGGGGAAAGTTCCATTTCCTCCTCGGAAACAAGGGAACGGTCGCCATTGTCGAAGGTGCGGACAAACTTGTCACCCTTCACCTGGATCAGAATGTTCTCTTCAGCGTCGATGTGGAAAGGCGTTGTCGCATTGGCCGACGACACAAAAATGAATCCCTGAATATCGGTGAAGTCGCCGGCGTTTCGTCCTGCCGCCAGATTGGCTTCGCGCACGAATGTTTCCAGGATTGAGCGATAGGCCGGGTGGCTCTCAACCCTCTTGATCACCATCCAGGCGTTATCCGTCTCAATGCTGCGGATCACATCTTCCGGTGCCTTGTCGATCTTCGGCACATCCTCCGGCTTTGCACCAATGGCAACTTTTCCCGAATTGTATTCGATGTGGTCACGCGGCATGGCCCTTGCCAATTCCACGAGTTTGCCGAGCGCAAACAGCGGGTGGTCCGCAAGGCTGTGTTTCAGCGTGAATGCATCTTTGAGAAATTTATGTTTGGCCGTCAGCTCATCGATGTGAACAATTGTCATGATGCTTTTCTTCCTGAGATTTGGAGGTAAAATTTCTTCGCCGTGCCGCGAACGGCATCTTTGGCACCATGGAAATGGGCCACGGATTGAAAATGTGCGGAACGGGTGGTCGGTCCGGCGACGACCACATTGATGCAGGCGAGGCGATCGCGCCAGATGCGGTCGATCATCGGATGTCCCGGAATGGCGTTGCCATCCGCCTGTTGAATGCCAGGTTCGGCGAACAGGGAGCGGGTTGCCTCCATGACGAGAAGCACGCCGGGTGAATATTTCCAGTGGGTTTCATCATAGCCGATTTTGCCCAGCACGGCCTGACCACCTTCCACCAGGGCAAAGAGCGAGGCGATGGGCTTGCCATCAAGCCGCAAAGTCCAGAAGCGGACCCGGTCCTTCAGGTGCATCGCCGCGAGGCCGGCGGAAAGCCCTTTCGCGGCAGCAGGATCGCTGCTGATGGCGGTGCCGCGGCGACCCTTCCAGCCGGAGGATTCGATGGCAAGAAAAGCTTCCATGTGGGGCTCAAGGGCAGCGCCTGGGCGCAATTCGTCCAAGCCGATCACGCCCTGCTCCGAAAGCCTGGTCTTGAGCCGTTTCAGCTCCTTGCGGCGCTTGTGGTCAAAATTCTCCATGAGCCAAGTGTCAAAGCTGCCCGTCACGTCAATGGCGGCGCGCTCCCATCGGGCCAGTACCTTGACGTGCGTGGCGGCATCCAGAAGTGCCGCCGTGACGGGGTGACCTTCGGGAACACCGCGCAGCACCAGTGGCATGGCAAGTGTTTCAAGAAAATTCCGGGCTTCAGCACACGTCGGCGTACGGCTGACGGCGGGCAGAGGGCATGGCGTCAACGCGGTGTTGCGAGAAACAGCGTGGGCCAGCGGAAAACGGGCGCGCGCAACGGGAAAGAGACCAAAGGGTTCAACTGTCTCGCCGCCCTGATGCGGGTCAACGCCGGGTACATGCGCCAGAACGGCACACAACCAGTCTGCGTTCGAGAAAGCGGAAGCGGCGGACAACATGACAGGCATGGCGATGCAATATGCCTGCCAGTATGCGATGCCCGGTTAATGGCATCGCCCTTGCTGCTGATTGGCCATGAAAAAAGGCCGGAATGGTACCCGGCCCGTTAATCCTTGGTGCCAACGAACTCAGGAATCGGTTTTGGCGGCCAAGACTTGGCGACCGCGATAGGTGCCAGACTTCAGGTCAATGTGGTGGGGGCGGCGCAATTCGCCCGAGCCCTTGTCTTCGACATATGTCACGGTCTGCATCTTCTGGCCTGAACGGCGCATCCCGATGCGGCTCTTGGTCATTTTTCTGCGTGGCACAGCCATGGCGTAAACCTCAGTAATCAAATGATAAAATTGAACAGCAGCACGCTGAATCGTGAAGCGGCTACGGCGGTTGCGGGGTCTATAACCACTTCTTTGGCGCAAGGCAAGCGAGGTAGGGACCCATGATGCGGGCGCGCGCATCAATGCGGGCCGCCATGCGGCTCACCCGCTTCGAGGGCTTTCCGGCCTTGCGCTTGATCGGATTCGGCAAAACAGCCGCAAGCAGGGCCGCCTCGCGCCGCGTCAATTTCGATGCCGGTTTCCTGAAATGGAACTGGCTTGCAGCCTCGGCCCCGTAAACTCCGGGTGCCCATTCGACGATGTTGAGATAGACTTCAATCATGCGGCGCTTGGTCCACACACCGTCCATCCACAGTGCGATGGGAATTTCCAGGCCCTTGCGCAGCGCGCCGAACACACCGCGCCCTTCCCAGAGAAACAGGTTCTTGGCGGTCTGCATGGAGATGGTTGATGCACCGCGGATCGGTGCTTCGTCGTCATCCAGCGCATCCTCGATCACCCCCTGAAATTCAATCCAGTCGACACCGTAGTGGCTGCAAAACCGGGCATCCTCAGACGTGATGACAGCACCCGGCAGCGCTGGCGACATCTCGGAAAGTCTGATCCAATCCTTGTGAATGCCGTTGCCTGTGAACAGCCTGAAAACCATGAGATTTGAAACGGGCGGCGGCACCACGCCGTAGACCAGCGTCATCACGAAGGGCCAGGCGGCAATGCCTGCAAGGACCATCAGCAGACGCCGCTGCCAGGTGCTGCGCCGTTGCCAAAATTCCCGCCCCCGCGAGGGAATTGGCGTAACTGATTGGCTCTGTTGTGAAGTGCGGGGCATGTGACTAGAGAAGGCACATAACACGGAAATCCACGCGTGGCACAAGCCGATCACCACAGATTTGAAGCGGCACTTTCCACTGCCGCCGCCGAGTGCGAGGCCCTGCTTGGGCGCCTCTTACCTGCCGGGGTGGGCAATCGCCTGCATGCCGCCATGCGCTACGCCGCACTGGGCCAGGGCAAACGGCTGCGTCCCTTTCTCGTGACGGAAACAGCCGCGCTTTTCGGCCTTGCGGGACTGTCGCCCGCCAGGGTTGGTGCAGCGCTCGAATGCGTGCATTGCTATTCCCTCGTCCACGACGACCTGCCCGCCATGGACGATGATGCGCTGCGCCGTGGCCAGCCCACCACCCACCGGAAATTCGACGAGGCCACGGCCATTCTCGCCGGTGACGCGCTTTTGACACTCGCATTTGACGTGCTGTCTGACCCGGAAACACACGCGGACCCGGCAGTGCGTGTGACGCTTGTGGCCGAACTTGCCAAAGCAGCGGGCGAAGCCGGCATGGTGGGCGGTCAAATGCTGGACATCCACGCCGAGACAGCGGGATTTTCATCTCTCCAGGAAATTGCAGGAATGCAGGCAATGAAGACCGGCGCCCTCTTCCGGTTTGCCTGCGAAGCGGGCGCCATTCTGGCCGGCCAGGAACGCCAGCCACTTCGTCAGTACGCGGATCATATTGGCCTTGCCTTCCAGATCGTCGATGACATTCTCGATGTCGAGGCTTCACCCGAAGTATTGGGAAAGGCCACTGGAAAGGACAAAAGCCGCCACAAGGCCACGTTTGTGGATTTTCTCGGCCTTGAAGGCGCAAGGCAAGAAACGCGGCGGTTGACCGATGCCGCAGGTGACGCGCTGGCGCATTATGGCACGCGGGCAGACAGGCTGCGCGAAGTTGCACATTTCATTGTTGCCAGAAAAAAGTGAGAGTTGATCACCTCAGCGGCGGCGCAGCACCTTGACTGCCTCCCCATGGCTGGACACGGGATAGACCCAGCCGCGCCTTGTGACATAAAGCCAAGTCAGGCGGGGCGAGCGCGCCATGTCCTCCGGTGTCACCGCCAGAATGCCGTCACGGTCAAAGGAGGAGACATCCGGCTTCAGCATGACGTCGGATTGCAATCCGCGCCTTTCCGCCGCCTTCGCCAAGCCATACTGGATGAACCCCGAACAGATAAACTGTGGCGGCACCCACTTGTGCAGTTTGGCCCGTGTCCGAGCAATGGTTTTGCGCATGCTGTTGTGGCTGCCTTCACTGACCTTCACCCAACCCAACCGAATGCCGAAGGCCGCCGTCAACCCCATCCGCATGACACGGCCAAAATCGTAGCCGGACTTCACATGGTCAAGCAGCAGGCCCCGCACCTGCCTGAAGTAAGCTTCATCAAGGCCTTGCCCTTCAAGCCGCAGGATGGCGATGTCCGCATGGGGGCGTCTGCCGCCGATGTAATCCTGCAGGTTTGCAAGCCCCACACCTGTTGAAATGCTCTCCAGCAGGAACGTGTTGTTGTAGCCCTCTTCCGGCTTTGCCACCACAAAGACGAGGGCAGCATGGCTGAAGGCGCTGCCAGTGGCATAACGGATCAGCCAACTGGTGATTGAACGGCTGCGAGAGAGAACAATGTCACCGGTGCGCAGATGGGCCTCAGCGACAGCGAGGAAAGACTTTACCGTGCGCGGGTCAACCAGCACCGGCGTCGATTCCCTTGCCCGGCCCCTTGCCCCAGCGCCTCATCACATAGTCCTCGACGATATCCTTGAACTGCCCGGACAGGTTTTCACCGCGCAGGGTCCTGACCTTCTTGCCGTCGATGTAAACAGGCGCTGTCGGCAGTTCGCCGGTGCCGGGAAGTGATATGCCGATATCGGCGTGCTTGGATTCGCCGGGGCCGTTGACGATGCACCCCATGACTGCCAGTTGCAGATTTTCAAAACCTGGATAATCCTTGCGCCAAGCGGGCATGCGGGCCCGCACATGGTTCTGGATATCCTGGGCCAATTCCTGGAAAACCGTGGATGTCGTGCGCCCGCAGCCGGGACAGGCGATCACCATGGGTGCGAAGGCACGAAGCCCCATGGTCTGGAGAATTTCCTGCGCCACAATCACTTCGCGGGTGCGGTCGCCGCCAGGTTCAGGTGTCAGCGAGATGCGGATCGTGTCGCCTATTCCTTCCTGCAGCAACACGGACAATGCGGCGGTTGAGGCCACAATGCCCTTTGATCCGAGGCCTGCTTCCGTCAGTCCCAAGTGCAGCGCATGGTCGCTGCGCGCCGCCAGCAGCCGATAGACGGAAATCAGATCCTGCACGTCCGAGCATTTGGCGGAAATGACAATGCTCTTGCGGGCCAGCCCCAAGGCCTCGGCGCGGGCCGCCGATTGCAGGCCTGATTGGACCACGGCCTCATGCATGACGGCGCGGGCCGTCAGTGGTTCCCTGGATTTGGCGTTGTCATCCATCAGCCGGGTCAACAGCGCCTGATCAAGGGAACCCCAGTTGACGCCGATGCGCACGGGCTTTGCGTGTTCGAGTGCAATCTCGATCATCTGGGTGAAGTTGCGGTCCTGCCTGTCACCAAATCCGACATTGCCGGGATTGATGCGGTACTTGTCGAGCGCTTCGGCACAGGCCGGATAATCTGAAAGCAGGACATGTCCGTTGTAGTGGAAGTCTCCCACCAGCGGCACAGCAATGCCCATCTGCTGGAGCTTTTCGCGGATGTGCGGCACGGCGGCTGCCGCTTCTTTCCGGTCAACGGTCACTCTCACCAGTTCGGAACCGGCGCGCGCCAGTTCAGCCACCTGCATGGCCGTTGCCTCTGCGTCCGCCGTGTCGGTGTTGGTCATGGATTGCACGGCGATTGGCGCACCAGCGCCAATCTGGACCTTTCCAATCATGACGCCGACGGAAACGCGGCGGGGGTGGGCTGCTGTAGTGCTCATGGTGAAATGTTACGTGCGTCGCCCGAGCGGCAAGGTCAAGAGAAAGAGCACCCCCGCCGAAAGGACGATCGAGGGACCGGCAACGGTGCCCCAGCCCGCCGACATCAAAAGTCCCGCCACAACAGCGGTTGCCGCCAGGCCCATGCTCACAACGGCCATGGATTCCGGTGTCGCGGAGAGGCGCCGTGCTGCTGCTGCCGGAATGACAATCAAGGCCGTGATCAGCAGCAGCCCCACAATTTTCATGGCGATGGCGGTGACGAGCGCGATGAGCAGCATGAATATGAGTTCTGCCCTGGCCACGTTGACGCCTTCGGCGCGGGCCAGTTCCTCATGCACGGATATGGCGATCATGTTGCGCCACAGGAGCGCCAGGACGCCGAGCGCCAGGGCGGCGACCACCCACACGATCCACACATCCGTGGCTGAAACCGTGAGCACGTCGCCAAACAGGATATCGAGGTGGCCGGTCACGGCACCTGTCACAAGGCCAATGACAATGACACCGAGTGCGAGCGCCGTATGTGAAAGAATGCCGAGGATTGTATCAACGGCAAGTTCAGTCCGCTGCTTCAGCGCGATGAGGACCAGGGACAATATGGTGGCCACCGCAATGGCGCCGAGCGCGATGTTGACATTGAACAACAGGCCAAGTCCTGCGCCCAGAAGGCCCGCATGGGCCAGTGTTTCACCAAAATACGCCATGCGCCGCCAGACAATGAAGCAGCCGATCGGACCCGCCACGATGGCCACGGCGAGACCCGCAAGCACGGCCCGCTGAAAGAATGGTTCTGCCACAATATCCAGCATCACTTGCCTCCCCGCGTAATCGGCCCTGGCGGGGCAGCACCGTGACCATGATGATCGTCATGGTGATGGTGGTGCCCCTGGCCGCGACGGTCGCGGCCGGCATTGTCGCCCTGGTCGGCATGGTGGTCATGACTTTCATGGTCGTGGTCGTGATGGTGCGTGTAAGCGGCAATCATCCGGGTGGCGGTCGGCCCGAAGAGTTTGGCAAATTCCGGATCCTTCTGCACCGCTGTGGGTCCACCCTCACAGCAGACATGGCCATTGAGGCAGATCACGTGATCACTTTCCGCCATGACAACATGCAGGTCGTGGCTGACCATGAGTATGCCGCAGCCCCGCGCCCGGCGGATACCGGAAATGAGTTCGTAGATCTTCAACTCCCCGTTAAAATCGACGGCCTGCACGGGCTCATCGAGGACCAGCAGTTCCGGCCGGCGCAACAGGGCGCGCGCCAGCAGCACACGTTGCAATTCGCCGCCCGACAAGTCCGCCACCCGCGCCGCAATGAGGTGGCCCACACCGGTTTCATCCAGTGCGCCAGCAATATCGGCAGCACCCGCCTGCATGGTGAGCATCATCAGGCGCCGCACATCAAGCGGCACGTTGGGAACAATGGGAAAGCGCTGTGGCACGTAGCCCAGGCGCAGTCCGGGCTTTGTTTCGACGCGACCCGACGTCGGCTGCTGCAATCCCAACAGCACTTTAACGAGCGTCGACTTGCCGGCTCCATTGGGTCCAATGATGGTGACAATTTCCGCCGGGCGCACGGCCATGTTCACGCGGTCGAGAATCTTGCGCTTTCCCAGGACCAGGCTTGCGTCGTGGGCCGCCACCAGTGCGTTGTTGATCTTGAGCATCAGGCGGCCTTGCAACTGGTGCAAAGGCCGGTCAATTCCACAACGGCACGCTTGACGGCAAATCCCTGGGCGCGGGCGGCGTCGGTCAGTCCGTCTGCCGCCTTTCGTTCCAGGATCTCCGAAACATTGCCGCAGTCCTCGCAAATCAGCAGTGCCGTTGGTGCGCCATCATGCTGCTCCATGCAGGCGACGAAGGCGTTGCGGCATTCGACTTTGTGCACAAGATTCTGGGCCTGGAGAAATTCCAGCGCGCGATAGACCGTGATCGGTGCCGGCCGCGGGCCTTGGGCGGCCATGCGCTCGATGATTTCGTAGGCGCCAGCAGCCTGGTGGCTTTTGGCCACACAGGCGAGAACGTCGCGGCGCTGCCCGGTGAGGCGCGCGCCAGATGCCGCGCAGACGCGCTCGGCATGGGCGATGATCGCAGCGGCACAATGGCCATGGTCGTGCTGGGGAAGCGGGAAAGTCATGCTTGTTATATTATAACATTCGGGCAAAACTGCAACGGTCCCGTGCCAGGTCTGGGCTGAAACACCCATTCAGGCTGCGTTCAAACTCTGGCATGCTAACTTCAGGGTCCAGTGGAGGAACTCATGATACGAATATTGATTGCCCTTGCCTTTGGCCTTGCTGCAACGCCTGCTCTTGCCATTGACTTTGTCCCGTCGGACAACG